>DASXMJ010000229.1 GCA_036495685.1 Candidatus Binataceae bacterium
CCACGGCTATGACACTCGCCACTTCGTCTCCTAGCGTCGTGAACTCCGGGTCACTCCCCACGTGACGCAGAATCTGTGGCGGCCGAGGGCTCTACGCTCTACACACGATAAGGTACAGCCGTGCTCAGAACCCATGGACACGCCTGGTGCAACGCCTGAGTTGGCAAGACATCAATCAGCTCCCCCTATCGAAACAATTAGCAATTGAGTCTGAATGCCCTCACATCGGGTTCCTATCTCAATGAACAAGTCCCGATCCAGTTCTTTTCGCCAACAAAGCCAATCTCTGCTCGTGGTTCATGGGCTCCCAAGGGACAAGTTTCTCAGCAAGCACATCTATTCTTCGACTGAGGGTCAAGGCGAAGAACAGTCCCATGAAATCCAGGTCGCGGAAAACCAGAGCCCCGGACTTTCTCATCCGGTCGCGAATTCGCTCGAAATGGACCGGCATTTCGGTCCAGTGTAAGCCAGCTCGGTGATGATGACAGAGGTGGTATCCTTCGTTCATGAAGTTGATCTCATCCAGAACGGTGGCAGTATGCGCAAAATAATCCTCGGGATGTTCTGGGTCATAGAAGGCGTGCTGGACCCATGCAATGATTGCCGTGATGAAGTTCATGCAGAGAAGAGGAACCAACACGAACAGCGCCCCGATTCTCCAATCGTAGATAACGACCGCCCCGAAGTAGACGTAGTACCTGGCTAAACCCCAGAACAGGCGTTTTCGGCTCTCTTCGTCGCCGCTCGCCTTAAAGTAAGCGTATGGGGCAATCCCTAAAACCGTCCAAATGTTGTTCGAGAGATACCACAGGAAATCTAGCCGACTCGTTCGATCGTAGCCTCTGGACTCGGCGGTATCATCGAGTCCCCCGTTCTCTCGATGGTGGAGACGAACATGAACAGTCCGGTCCAGTTCCGGAACGTTTCCGTACAAATATCCCAGAAAAAATTCAACGTAACGGCCTAAGAACTTACTATACTTCTCTGAGAAGTAGCCTTTAGGCCGGTGAGCCTCCAGGTGTTTGGCGCTGAACATTCTCGCAAACCGTTGGAACCTGAGACCGTAAAGGGAAACATAAAAGGCGATCGCGAGCAGCAGTCGAGGTTTTCCTAAAGCGAGTTGGATCAGGAAAACTGGCATAGCGCTGAGGCTAATGGAGACTATGAGGCGTAACGCGGGCGTGTCTCGAGCGTCCTGCAGAACTAGCTCCCCGAGCCGATCGAGTAACCGATCATAAGCCGCGGACAGACCTCGGTGCGCGTTGCGTAGCGGCCGAACCCTCGCGAGAACCACTGCCACGCGATAGCATCCGAAGGAAAGCACGGATACGAGCGATATGGCAGCAATGCTGGCCAACGCCATGGGAACCCCACAGCATCGAAATGCGAGTTTGGGTTTGGCTTCAAAACTCATGCAAAAAGTAGCGTCGGCTGGCTGTGCCTGCCGAAACCCTGGATGTGAAGATACTGATGATGGAGCCCAGCACTGGAATCTTCGCAATACTACCTGCCGTCTGGCGTCAAGGAAAACGGCTCCTCTTCGAAATCATGGTTTAAGGCATTTAACTCAATCACCTGCTTTCTCCAACGCAGGTCTCAACACAATTTTATCTCTTCGCGGGGTCGATCGCGCTGCGGGCGACGCGAAACCCACAGTAGCGATGCAACGATTTGTACGCGGTACCCCGCTCGGTTGGATAGCCATTGGACTGGCGATTAAAATCCGCGCGACGCGCTCGCGCGCAAACGCCATTGCGCAGGCGCAAACACGTAGCCGCGCCGCTAATACCGTTTCGACAGGCTTCGCGTCAATCACAGTTATTCGAGCATGTTCGAAGATGTACGCGATGGTGGCCCCCAACTGCTTCAAGTCATTTTCGAATCGCGCCATAGGGTTGGACCCGGCCTGCGGATTGTGAAAGGACCCGAGCGAAGGCTGGGCGTCAAATCGGGGTGGCGGAGAGGGCGTTAACTGACCGCTTTTTGGCTGCGAGGGACCCGCAACCGGCTCGGCGGAAGGATGCAACGGCAGGTCGTCTGGTGTATGCATGGAGCCGAATCAGAGGAAAAAAGGAAATTCGGCTATACGATGGCACTGAGTGGGAATCTTGACCTCGAAAAAGCGAAACGGGTTGCACAGGCCGTGGTCGGCGACGTCGCGACGGTCATGCACGGGGCGCTCGTCTTTATCGGCGATCGCATGGGGCTGTTCAAAGCGATGGTGGAGGCGGGGCCGCTTACGTTTGAGCAGCTCGCGACAAAGGTCGGCCTAAGTGCGCGCTATGTGCGCGAGTGGCTGGGCGCAATGGCGGCCGCGCATTACGTCAACTATGACCCTAAGGCGGACACCTATCTCTTGACGCCTGAATACGCAGCGGCGCTCGCCGATGAAGACTCTCCTTTCTTCGTCGGCAGCTATTTCCAAATGGCACAGGCGGTGGTCTCCGTGGCACCGAAAGTGTCAGAAGCGTTCAAAACCGGTAAGGGTGTGGCGCAGGCCGAATATCCACCATCATTCTTCGAGGCCGCCCAGCGTAATTCACGCACCCGGTATCTGCACAAGCTGATGCGCAAATGGATTCCCGCGATGCCGCAGGTAGTCGAAGTGCTAAGCGCCGGCGGCATCGGCGCCGACGTGGGATGTGGCGGCGGACTCGCTGCAATCATGATCGCCCAGGCCTATCCCAAAGCACGGATGGTCGGTTTCGACGTGCACGTCGAATCGATAGACCGCGCGCGGCGCAACGCGCGGGCTGCGGGGGTCGCGGATCGGGTATCGTTTGAGGTCGCCAATGGTTCGCAACTGCCGGGACACAAATTCGATTTCGTTTCGACCTTCGATGTTGTTCACGACGCGGTCGACCCACTCGGGCTAATGTCTGGAATCCGGCACGCCCTCAAGGACGACGGCACTTATCTCGTTCAGGAAGTGAATGTATCAGACAAGGTTGGCGAGAATATCCGACCGATGGGCAAGATGATCTACTCGGTCAGTACGCTTTACTGCATGACTACCTCCCTAGCGCATGGTGGGGCAGGAATCGGTGCCGCGATGGGAGAGAACAAAGCACGGGAACTGGCGGCGGGCGCCGGCTTTTCGCGCTTCACACGGTTGCCGATCGAGGACGACTTCGCGGTGCTCTACGAACTACGCCCTTGAACTGAAACGAGATCCAGGCGTGAGGGTGGCACTCTCAGCAAAACCGAGAGAAACCATCCGCTCCAAGGTACGTCTGAGCTTCAAACCAACCGCTTGGTCCTTCGACAATTCAGTGATTCGGAGGTCGATCCTCGCCTCGCCCACCGCCCACCCGAGGGAAGTAATCGCCATTCCACAGGTCGGTCGTTCGCACCATCGCTACGAGCGCCTCGCGGCCTGACGAACCCGAGTGCCATGTAATTAGTCGCGTGTTGGTGTGCTGGTATCGCCCTACCGCAATTGCCGATACCCTTGCTGCTGAGACCCAATAAAAATGGTTGCGCCCTTCCTCTTTGGCAGCATCAGTCGGCTCCGTCATCGATTCCCGGTTCCGCTTGCGATGGGAATTTTCAGCAGGAACATGGGTTTTCGGTAGCGAAGCTGCACCTGAAGTGCCTGCGGCCGCGCAGGTCAATCGCGATCGCGCGTTGAGGCATCTGCCCGCCGCGCCCTGGAACACGCCGACTTCGAATCTCAGTTGTTCGACTGAAGCCTTGAGCCAACCACACCCGATCCGCGTCGCACGTCGCTGACCAGGCCAACCTTTTCGAACATACAAACTACCGCGTAGCCAACGTCAGGCTGGCGCCAGTTCCAACCCAGCCGCGCGATACCGGGGCGGGCGTGATGGTTGCGATGCCAGTTCTCGCCCTGGAGGAAATGCATCCAACCGAGCCACTTAACGTTGCGGCTGGAATCCATGCCGAAGGGTGTGTTTGGCTCGGTGTGGCAGATGCTGTTGACGAAGCATTGGGCGTGTAGCGCATAGACCATCCGGATTGATCCGAGCCAGAAGAAAGCCGCGGGGCTGAAATACAATCCGCCGAAATATGAGAGCGCAAGTATCGCGGGCTGTAACGGCTTCCATACCCGGTACTTGAAACGATTGAGATCGGGACAATAGCGATCGATCGACGGTGCCTCCGCCTGCCACAACCATCGCATGTGCGCCCACCAGAACCCGTGGAGCGCCGGGCTTGATACATCGCCCACGGTGTCGGCCTTGGCATGATGCACGCGATGGCTGGCGGTCCACGTAATCGGCGACCCGGAACTGTTGAACATCGCAAAGAACGTGAGCACGGCGCTGAGGGCCGGATGCAGCTTCAGCGAGCGGTGCGCGAGCGCGCGATGGTAACATACGGTCGTCCCCAGTCCGCCGATCCACGCCAATGCAAGGGCGCCCAGTAACACGCGCCAGGCGGGTAGCGGGAACAGGATTAATCCTGCCAGGGCCGTCAGATGAATGAGTATGAACCAGGGAAGAATGATGAAGTCGTGACGAGTGGTTCGCCACCATGGCCACTCCCATCCGCGGAGTGAGGCCTCTGGCTCAGCCGTCTGTTCAAGCGCGAGATTGCTCATATTGTGTGCTTTCTGCCTGCGAAGAATCCGCGACCCTGAGGGCGGCCGCGCACCGTCCGATGGTGAACGGGTCGCGGTTTCGCTGTCACGGAGGGCTTGGGGTGCTCGATGTCTGGTATTTCGAATCCCTCGAACCGAGTGCGCTCGAGCTTCATTCCCAGGGTTCTCTCGATGTCGCGCAGCGCCGGCCCGTCCTCGGGCATCGCAAAGCTCAGAGCTTTGCCAGACTTGCCCATCCGGGCGGTTCGGCCGATCCGGTGGATGTAACTGTCGGAACTGTCCGGAAGATCGAAGTTGATGACGTGGGAAACGTCGGGAACGTCGAGCCCGCGCGCGGCCACATCGGTCGCCACCAGCACCGTGAAATGGCCTCGATGAAATCCGGCCAGGGCCGCGTTGCGCTGATTCTGCGAACGATCGCCGTGGATCGCGACCGCCTTGATACCGTTGCGCGTGAGAAGCTTCGCGGCGCGGTCCGCGCGGCTTTTCGTGCGGGTGAACACGATGGCGCGGTCGACCTCGCCACGGCAGAGCAGCTTGAGCAGCAGCGGACCTTTGTTTTCGGCAGTCACGGGATATATCGATTGGCGGATGCTCGCGGGCGGGGTAGAAATTCTCCCGATATTGACGCGGGCTGGCTCACGCAAAAACTCGCGAGCGACCCCTTCCACGCTCGGGTCCATGGTCGCGGAGAACATCAGGGTTTGATGCGGTCCTTTGACCATCCGCAGGATGCGGCGCAATTGCGGCAGGAAGCCCATGTCGAGCATCCGGTCGGCCTCGTCGATGACGACCAACTCGATGCGATCGAGTTTGACCTCCCCACGCTCGAGGTGATCGATAAGGCGCCCCGGGCACGCGATTACTACCTGGGCAGTGCGCAATTCGTGGACCTGGCGGTTCATCGATTCACCGCCGACCACGACCGCGCCACGAAAACGGGTATTGCGTGCGAGCAGCGAGAACTCACGGCCGATTTGCGCGGCCAGTTCTCGGGTGGGAGCAAGGATCATCGCGGCAAGCCCGCGCGCGCCATTGCCATGCAGGCGATTGAGCAGGGGAAGCAGAAACGCCGCCGTTTTGCCGCTGCCGGTGCCTGCGCTCGCGACCAAATCGCGGCCCGCGAGTGCTACCGGAATTGCATCGGCCTGGATCGGGGTTGGTTGATGATGTCCGCGGTCGCGAACCGAGCGCAGGACTTCGGGTGATAAAGCGAGGGCAGAAAAAGACAAAGAGACTCCATGTTCAGAGCCAACGGATTCCAGTTGGGCGGTGAGGCCGAACGAGTGGTTCTGGGGCTAAGAGGTGATGCGTCGCGGAATCCGACGCGCGTTGACCGTTGATCGGTCAGCCCATAGCGTACGGATAGTCGGCGGCGCGGTCAATAGGGGACCGGCGAAACGAACTCGGGAGCGGAAACTTCATGAGTCGTACCACGATGCTTTCAGACACCGATTTCTCGGCCGGTTCCGCAGCAGAGCAGCATCGCCGGCACTCGGCAGCAAGCGCAGAAC
>DASXMJ010000230.1 GCA_036495685.1 Candidatus Binataceae bacterium
TACCGCGGCGTGATTTTGAACAATGGTGCGATCGGGTGGGTGCTGTTGGACTTAGAACGGTGCCACGGCGCTGGAGGTAGCGAATAGTTTAAAACACAAAGCAGCGCGCCGCGCCCCATGGACTGACAGCACTGATCTCACACGAGAAGCGAGACGGCTATGACATCAGGACCCAAATGCCCAAGACACGGGAGAGTTCCTTTACTCGCGTCTTCGTTATCTTCGTATCATGGTGGTTCAGAGTGCCTGATTTGTGCAGTTCAGGTCGTGCACCGGCCACATTCGATTCCTCTTCCCTGAACTTGGCGGAAGGGACCTAGACGGCGCCGTTCCTTACATTGACGTGGACAAAAAACCACCCCGACACGCAATCGGGTACGTTCGCGCAGAACTACAATTAGTCCGTTACAAAACCTCGAAGATCTCAACGTCGTTCGTTGGCACCGACGATGCTTCATCATCAGGAATGGAGGTGTACGGATGACGTGGGGCAAAACCTTACTATTCGTTCAGCTGAGTCTGTTTGCTGTGGCGGCATTCGCGGGGCAAGCGTGTTTTGAAGAGCACTACTCATCGCCATATCCCGCTCCGGGGTACTACAGCTCGGGCCCACCGGTGATCGTCGGCGATTACGATGATCATCATGTATGGCACGATCGCGACTGGTGGGTTGGTCATAACCGCGATTGGGTGTCGACCCATCATCATGAATGGCTCGAGCATCACGACGAGCACGAACACAAAGGCGGTTGAGCCAGTTCGCGAGCTTGGTCAAGGCCAAGCTCGCAACGGCTCGGTCTGCGTGATCTTTTCCGCGGATGGAGCTATGGCGGCGCAGGCCTTTTTTCCAAGAGATCGAGGCCGATCAGAACGCCGAGCATCGCAATGGTTGCGACCAATGCGGTACCGATCGATGCGACGCGGCCGCGGGTAACCAGCATGACCCCCATCGCCCAGGGCAGGGCGACGCCCCCGAGTGCGCCACCGCCCGCCACGATCGACGTCATGCTTGCGACTCGGGCGGGAAATCGCTGCGCGCCGACAGCAATCATGTTGGGAAAGATTGGGCCAAAGCCGAACCCGATTAGCGCAATCACAGGATAAGCCAAAATCGGCATCGACGAAGTGCCAACGAATGCGAGCAATGACATCGCCGACACCATCGCTCCAATCGCAGCCAGCCGCCGCGCCCGAATGCGATGAGCAATTGCACCGCTCAGCAATCGCCCGACGATCAGGCCTGCCCAATAGACCGAGACCGCCGCGGAGGCGTTCGGAATCGCAAGCGGCGCCGCGGCGCGGCGCAGATATGAATAGAGCCATGCGCCGATTCCAACCTCGGCTCCCACGTACAGAAACAGCACCGCGGAAATCGCCCAGATCAGCGGATGTACCAACATCGCGCGGAGGTTTTCCTTGCCATCAATCGCGCGCGCGAATTCGACCCGGGGAGTCATCCATAGAGCGGCTCCAATGGTCGCACTCACAACGGCGCCGCCGATAAAGGTCGCGCCATACCCGATGTGGTTGGCGAGCGCTAAGGCGTCGATCGCGGGGCCCAACGTTGCGCCAACTCCGAACATCATGTGCAGGTAGTTCAGGGTCGCGGCCAGGCGATCTCGGTTGAGGTCGGCCACCAGCGCGTTGCCCGCGACATCGATTCCACACTGGCCAAAGCCGATGACAACCGCGGCCCACATGCAGGAGGCCAGAGCAGGGGCCACAGCCAGCAACACGAAACCGATCGTGTCGAGGCCCATCGCGAGGATCAGCAGGAAGTGCGGACCGCGACGATGGCCGATTTCCCCCGCGGCCGGTAGCGCGATGAAATAGCCGGCCGCGATCGCGCTCAGAATCAGACCGGTGCGATCGAGCGATGCGTTAATCGTGTGGGAGATTTGCGCCAGGAACGGACCCAACCACCCTACGTTCACGCCCAGCACCAGCATCGCGGCGTAAGCGAGCCGGGTGAGGCGCCGTTCGCGCGCCGCGCGCAAAGCAGTTGGGGCCTGGCCAAGGTCTTCAGCGGACTGCAATAACATGATCGCCCGAGTGCTCGGGGCTGCCTAGCATAGATCGAATCGCAGTCATCCGTCAGAACTGGGTCTGCCCAGAATGCCGGTCAGATTGATCGACCGCGCCCACGCGACTAGTTACTGTGTTTGTTGGTCGTGATCGCGTCCGTCCGGTAAGAGCCGGCCGCGTTCGACCTGTAATCAAACGCGCGCGAAGCGCAGATGGCCGACCGGCGCCGCCGAGGCGCTCCAGGAGGATGCACGATGAAGATCGGAATTTTCTCACTTGCGCTCGGGATGGCGAAAGGGACCGCGCTCAGCAAGGCGTTCGCTGCGCATGCGGAGCGTTTGGGATTTTCCACGCTGTGGGTCCCGGAGCACGTGGTGTTACTGGACAAATACGCGTCGCGCTATCCATATAGCGACAACGGGATCCTGCCGGCGCCGACCAATTCTCCTATTCCCGATCCGTTTTTGAGCCTCACGGTGATGGCTTCGGCAACCGAGAAGATTCGCCTCGCCACCGGCATCTGCCTAGTTCCGGAACACAATCCGGTAGTTCTCGCCAAGGTGATCGCCACCCTCGATTGGCTCAGCGAGGGACGATTTGCCCTCGGCGTCGGTATTGGCTGGCTTGAAGAGGAATTCGCTGCGATCGGGATTCCGTGGGAACGGCGGGCGCAACGAACCCGCGAGTGCATCGACGCGATGCGCCGATTGTGGGGCGACGACGTGAGCTCTTTTTCGGGCGAGTTCGTGAGCTTCAAGGAAGTGCGCTCGTTTCCAAAGCCGGTCCGCGGTAGCGTGCCGATCATCTTCGGCGGCGAGAGCGCCCCCGCGCTGCGGCGGGTGGCCGACTATGGGACCGGATGGTTCGGGTTCAATCTGACCCCCGATGAAGCGTCAGCAAAAATCCGCAAGCTGGAGCAACTGCTACGAGCCAATAATCGGAAACTCTCCGACGTGGAGCTGATCGTATCGCCCAGCGGCAAGCCAATCACGCCGGATGATCTCAAGCGCTATCGCGAGGTGGGCGTAGGCGAGGTGGTTATCACCACCCTCGGTCTCCCGCGCACCCCCGAAGCGGCCGCCAAGACGCTCGAAGAGGGGGCACGTAAGTGGCTCGAACCGGCATTGAAGCTTTAGTCGAGCAGGGTTTCTTTCAGGGATTGTGAGCATCCGCTGCCTAACTTGAGGTCATCGGTGCTGGCGGGAGGAATCAAGCCGGCTCTTTGTGCTGGCCGAGGCACCTATCATTCATCACTGATCGACTCAGGTCCTTTCCGAATCTTACCAAGGCGCTTCACGGGATCGCCTTCGAGCTCAGTGACATCATCGTCGGTCGTCTGCACCCAGCGCTTTTTAACTCGCGTTGAGGTGTTACTGGGAATGCAGGCAATCCGGGCCCATCGACTTCCCACGAAATAGTTTTTGCGCAGCCGATCCTACCAGAGGATACAGAAAACTCCCGGTTAGCGTGAAAAGTCAGTTCCTCTCGACGCCTTTGGCGTTAGCGATTAATTACTGGAATGCAGATTCCAGAGGCATTAGCATCACGCAGGGGAGATAGTTGCATGTCTGCCTCCATTCTGCAGTCCGAGACCAACGCTCTGCTCGCAGCCATTATTGAGTCCTCTGATGATGCCATCGTGAGCAAAACTTTGGACGGGATCATTCAGAACTGGAACCGTGCTGCCGAAGTCATGTTCGGGTACACGGCCGCGGAAGCAACCGGCCGCCACATCACCCTAATCATTCCTCCTGAACTTCGTCACGAAGAAGACGAGATCCTTGCAAAACTCCGCCGCGGCGAACGGATCGCTCACTACGAAACGATCCGGAGAACCAAGGATGGCAGGGATCTGAACATCTCGCTGACGGTGTCGCCAATCAGAGACGCGTCGGGACGGGTGATTGGCGCGTCCAAAGTCGCCCGCGACATCACGGAACGCAAATCGCTGGAGCGTGATCGCGAACGGCTGCTCCAGTGGGAGCGGGACACTCGCAAGCAGCTCAGCGACGCGGTCTCCGCCCGCGACGAGTTCATCACGGTTGCCGCTCACGAGTTGCGCAATCCCCTACACGTGGTTCATCTCACGCTCCAATTGTTGCAACGCGCCTCTACCGACTCTCCGCGGCTGGCTGAACTGGTCGAGAAGGCGGGCCTTCAGCTCAGGCGGTTGAATACGTTGGTCGAGCGGCTCCTCGATGTTACGCGGGTCCGTTCCGGCACCTTCGAACTTTTTCGTGAGAACTTCGATATGAGTGTCCTTGTGCGGGAAATCGTCGCCCGCTTCGCGAATGAACCACCTGCGACACGGATTACGCTCGAACTGGACGCCACGATCAGAGGCAGTTGGGATCGGCTCCGGATCGATCAGGCGCTAACCAACTTGCTTTCCAATGCCGTCAAGTATGGCAGTCGGAATCCGATCGGCATAAGCGCTTCCAGCGACGGCTCCCGAGTCACAATCAAGGTGCGCGACGAAGGAATTGGCATTGGCGAAGAAGAGCTCCCGCGGATTTTCGATCGCTTCGAGCGACTTAACGCGGGGTCTGGGCGCGAGGGCCTAGGCCTAGGCCTTTGGATAGCAAAGATCATCGTGGAAGCGCACGGAGGCGCCATTCTCGCCGAAAGCGAGGTCGGCAAGGGCTCCGTCTTCACCGTGACCCTTCCCCTCCGGCAATCAAATAACGGTGGACGGAAATAATAATGGCTGACGACGATGTTGTCTTGGTTGTCGAAGACGAGGAAGAAGCGCGCACATTCCTGGTTGAAATTCTTAAGTACGAAGGCTTCAATGCCATTGGTTTCGCAAACGGTCTCGAAGCACTGGAGTACTTGCAGCAAGCTGAACCACCACGCCTGATCGTTCTCGACCTGCGGATGCCCGTGATGGATGGTCCGCAATTTCGGGCGGCGCAGTTAAGTGATCCTCGCCTAGCCAAAATTCCCGTGGTCGTCGTCACCGCGCTGGAGCCTTCGGCGGCGGTTGGTCTCTCGCCGTTGCGGATTTTCCGGAAGCCTGTCGACGTGGAAGGCTTGATCAAAGTTGTTCGGGAGAATTGCTAGCTTCCTGCGAAATCCTTGATCCCTCGATCCTAGGTTTTGCTAGCTCTGCAGAACCGGCCCTGGTTTGCGGAGCTCGCTGATTAAGCGGATCCGCTCAAAACACGATCAGCGGCTTGATAATTCCGTCGAGCTTCTTGTCCATCATTTCGAAGGCGCGATCGAGCTCAGCAAACTTGAACCGATGCGTAGTCATGCTGGTCGGATCCAGGCGCTTGGCCTGCAGAATTTTTAAGAGGCGTTCCATCCGCAGTCGCCCTCCGGGACAGAGGCCGGTGCGGATGGTTTTTTCCGCCATCCCTACGCCCCAGTCCAGACGCGGGATGTTAACGAAGTCGCCCTTGCCGTGGTATCCGACGTTGGAAATCGTACCACCCGGTTTGGTCACCTTGATTGCGTTTTGAAATGGTTCAGAGCCGCCCAGAGCCTCAATCGCTGAGTCAACCCCGCGGCCGGCGGTGAGGTCCATGATTCGCTCAACCGGGTTTCCCGGTGAATGATCAATGATCGCGTCGGCGCCGTATTGACGTGCGAGCGCCTGCCGTTGGGGTACGGAATCGACGCCGATCACCAGGCCCGCGCCGCGAAGCCGCGCGCCCGCGACCGCCATCAATCCGACCGGTCCCAGCGCGAAAACTGCCACGGTGCCGCCGATCGGAATGTCGGCGTTCTCGGCGGCCATAAAACCGGTCGAGAGCATGTCACAGCAGTATACGGCGCTTTCTTCGCTCACCTCGGGCGGGATACGTGCCAGGTTCGCGTCAGCGTCGTTCACGTGGAAGTATTCAGCGAATACTCCATCCTTGATGTTGGCAAATTTCCATCCACCCAGTGCGGCGCCCGATTGTGATGGATGCCCCGCCTGCGAAGCGTAGTCACCCCAATCCGGGGTGATCGCGCCGACTACCACGCGGTCTCCGGGTTTGTAGAGCCTGACCTCGGGGCCCACTTCATGAACGAGGCCGACCGCCTCGTGTCCGAGGGTAAGATTTTCCCGCGGGCCAATGGCGCCGTGCACCGTGTGCGAATCGGATGTACAAATCAAAGCATGGGTGGTCTTTATGATCGCATCGTTGGGCCCTGGCTTGGGTACGGACTTGTCGGCGAACTGCACGCGTCCGAGTCCCTGCATGACGAATGCCTTCATGGCGACTCCCCCAGCTAGTGATAGAATGCGTCAATGGTAGTGACATGAGCGGCCAACTGCCAATCATCACGCTCCGACTGGAAGGATCGGAGGTCGGCATGCTAATCGTCATGCGGACTTCTCGGTCCCGGACTTGAGTTGTGAACACCACCGAAGAAATTCGCATGCTCGGCTATGCCGTCAAGGTCGCCGGCCTGGAAGCGCACGACCTGGTTCTTCCCGAAGGCCATCACGTGATCGTTGGCGCGATGCGCTTTCATTATTTGGACTGGGGTGGCAACGGTCATCCGCTTCTGTTCCTGCACGGCGGTGGCCTCAACGCGCACACCTGGGACGTCGTTGCGCTGATGCTACATAAACGCTTCCGGTGCATCGCGCTTGATCAGCGCGGTCACGGCGAGAGCGAATGGTCCGCCGCACACGACTACGGGGTCGACACGCAGGTGGGAGACATCGAAGGATTCGTCGAGCTGCTCCGACTGGAAAATCCTCTGTTGGTGGGCCAGTCGATGGGGGGGCTCAATGCGATCGCCTACGCGATCCGTCACAGTGAACGGATTAAGGGGCTGGTAGTGGTGGATGTTGGCCCCGAGATCAACCCGTCCGGGGCCGAGCGAATCCGGGAATTTTCTAGCACCCCCGAGCTTGATTCGCCCGAGGCATTTCTTGAACGTGCCACCAAGTTCAATCCGCTTCGAGACCCCGAGGTGCTGCGGCGCAGTCTCTTTTACAACCTGCGGCAACTCCCGAGCGGAAAGTGGACGCTCAAGCACGACCAGCGGCGCAGCACGGAAGATAACGCGCGAGCGAACGCCCAGCGCGAACACCTCGCCGGCCAGATTGAAAAGATCAGCTCCCCTACCCTGATTATCCGCGGCGCACGCAGCGACATCCTGAGCGATGAGGCGGCGCAGAAGTTTGCCGGCTCTCTCCCCCGTGGCCGCTGGGTGCGCGTGGAGGGTGCGGGGCACAACGTGCAAGGCGACAACCCGCGCGGCCTGCTTGAGGCAATCGATCCGTTTCTGGATGAAATTGGCCTGAAATAGAAAGGACCTGAATGAAGTGTTATGTGCCGGCGGCAGTCGCGATGCTGCTCGCAGTCGCGACCCCCCTGTTCGCTCAATCTATTCCCCTAAAAATACCTTCGCCAACTCCCTCGCCGCAGGCGGGCGAGACCGTCGCCGGACGCATTACGCACGTGGATACCAAGGCCGGCACCCTCGCGGTCAAGACAAGTAATTCCGAAAAAGTGCTCAAGCTCAAGGCCGGCGACTCGGTGAACCTCCACCAGCTAAGACGCGGAGAACAAGTGGCCGTCACCTATTCCGGGGGCACTGCGACCCGGGTAGAAGCAACCCGCTCCCGCAGATAAGAGTGCGCTCCGCAGCTGGGAGCGTGGAAGAATAGCTTGTCCCGGGAGCCGGCCGCGCCAGTCAGCTGGTGTGCAGGTAGGTGTCGTCGCGAAGCCCTCTCTCGTAGTCCTCAAGCAGCTTCATCCCATCGCTGGGCTTGATGCGATCCTGCTTGATCGCCGCGTCGACCTGCATTTTTACACGCGCCACCATTTCACGCGCGTCGTACTGAACCATCCCCAGCACTTCCGAAATGGTGCTGCCGGGAATCACGACCTCCAGGTAGTAGCCACACGGTTCGTCGGTATCCAGAAAGACGTGCACCTCGTTGACCCGACCGAACAGGTTGTGCAAGTCGCCCATGATGTCCTGGTAGGCACCGGTAAGAAACACGCCGAGGAAATACGGGCGATCGTTCACCGGATGCAGAGGCAGGGTGTCATCCTCGTCATCGTTATGGATGTACTTGGATATTTTTCCATCCGAATCGCAGGTTATGTCGGCCAGCCGCGCGCGCGCCAGCGGCCGCTCGTTGAGCCGGTGAATCGGCATGACCGGAAACATCGCGCCCAACGCCCAGTGGTCGAGCAACGACTGGAACACTGAAAAGTTGCAGATGTACTGATCGGCCAGCTCCCGCCGTAGTTCGACCATTTCTTCCGGCAGATCATTAACGTTGAGTTGCGATGCGAGCCGCATGAGGCGCTGAGCGACCTCCCAGAATAAACTTTCGGTTTTGGCCTTCAGTTCAAGATCGAGCAGCCCGAGCTCGAACATCTTTTGCGATTCTTCGCGAATCTGCACCAAATCGTGCCACGACTCGGAAAGCTCGCGCTGCTCCAGCAATTCGCCGACTTCGCGCAGCCCGCGCAACAACTTGTGCTCCTCGACCGCAAAGTTTCCGGGCGCCTTGCCCGGCTTTTCAACCGTGTTGAGCGTTTCCACCACGAGGACCGAGTGATGCGCGACGACCGCGCGCCCGGATTCCGATACCAGGTTGGGATGAGGAACGTTCTCTTCGTCGCAGACGTCGGCCACATTGGAAACGATGTCGCGCGCGTACTCGCGCACGCTGTAGTTCATCGAGGAATTTGAGGTGGTGCGCGAGCCGTCGTAATCGATCGCAAGTCCGCCGCCGACGTCCAGATAGTCTATGGGATGGCCCATCTTGCGGAGCTTCGCGTAGTAGCGCGTCGCTTCACGAATCGCGCGCTTGATGATCAGGATGTCGGGGACCTGCGAGCCGATATGAAAATGCAGCAGCTTGAGCGCCGTGCTCATGCCCGCATCGCGCAGAATCGCCGTAGCCTGCAGCAGCTCTTCGGTCGAAAGGCCGAACTTGGCGGCGCCACCGCTAGATTCGGACCACTTGCCGGCGCCCTTGCTGAAAAGCCTCAGGCGCACTCCGATCGTCGGCTCGATTCCAACTTCCTTGGCAATCGCGACGATGGATTGAACTTCGGAAAGCTTCTCCGCGACTAGCAGCACGGTCTTACCCAGTTTGCGACCGAGCAATGCCGCGCGAATGTAATTCTCGTCCTTGTAGCCGTTGCAGATGATCAGAGACTCATTGTCGGTATGCAGTGACAGCGCCGCAAACAGCTCCGGTTTCGAGCCAGCTTCCAGCCCGTAATGGAACGGGCGGCCCGCGTTGACGATTTCCTCCGCCACTTCGCGAAGCTGGTTAACCTTGATCGGAAAAACTCCGCGGTAGACACCCCGGAAGCGCTTGCGCGAGATCGCCGCGGTGAACGCTTCGTTCAGCGCGCGCACTCGATGGTGCAGCATGTCCTGGAAGCGAATCAGCAGTGGGCAGCCGAGCCCTTTCTGGCGTGCTGCCTCGACCACCTCCCGAATCACGATTTTCCCGCCACGTCCAAGCAGCGGGAGGACCATCATCTCGCCGTCGTCGTTGATATCGAAATAGCCGGCGCCCCAGCGGTCGACCAGATAGGTCGCCTTCGCGTCCTTGATCGTCCAGTCCTGTTCATTGAACTCGACAACATCGTGTTCTTGCGAACGTACACTCGCTCTTCCGAAAGAAGCCATTTATTCCCTCCGATACCCGCCAGGCGACACTCCGGCATTTGACAATAATCGTAAAAGGACGACGAGGATCAAGAGCCAGAGCGATTTTCCGATCTGCGAGAAAAGGAAACGCGGACCGGGCCTCTACTCACTCGTAACCTAACCGTTTTGGGCTGTTGGCGATTCCTCCACCGAAGAAGTTAAGCGGTGGCAGGAGACCAGGCAAAGTGTCGCGTCAGGTGTGCTTCTAATACAGCAATGTTTCGTTAGCGTGACAAGATTTCCGCGGTGCTCGATGCTCGAAGAGGGAGCTGATTCTCCGCGCCGCGGCGGGGGTTGGTCCGCCCGACCGGCGGGGCCCGCGCTCCAGCAGTGTTTCCACCTCTCTGATTATCAGCCGCGCCGCGCTCCTCGCGCAGAAGTCTAGGCCCACTCCGCCAGGACCAAACTCGGTTGCGAAACCCGTCAGGGAGAAGATGTGGATGGTCCGCCAGGCCAGCCAGGTGCCACGTCCCGACAACCTACCCTCGCCGATCTCGGCCACCGCAGCACCCCTGCCCGACATCGCCAGTACGCCCTCGTCACAGCAGTGAAAGGGGTGATCGCCTCGCGACTGATCGGCCGCAGCACATTTGCGCGCTCATGCCTCGTTCCTGAATCGCGCCAACTTCAGTCTTCCCGGCACGTTAACTCTCGGCTAGCCGGATGGACGGGCGAGTGCTCTACTTGAACGAAACTTATTTTGGAGGTGTCTCCGGATGGACGTGCACAAGATTCCCCCCGGGCTAACCCGCCCGACGAGATTCACCTATTGATCGAGATTCCGGAAGGCGGCGTTCCGGTCAAGTACGAGCTCGACAAGGTTTCGGGTGCGATGTTCGTAAATCGTTTCCTTCACACTGCCATGTACTATCCGGCTAACTACGGCTTTATTCCGAACACCCTCTCCCAAGATGGCGACCCCTGCGATGCGATGGTGTTGTCGCAGGTTCCGGTCGTGCCGGGCGCGGTCATTCGATGCCGCCCGGTGGGAGCGCTGCTCATGGAGGACGAGCACGGGATCGATGAAAAAATTCTCGCGGTGCCGGTCGAGGAACTGAATCCCTACTACGATGGCATCGAAGAACTGACTGATGTTCCGGAAATCCTGCGTGAGCAAATCGAACATTTTTTTCGCCACTACAAGGAGCTCGAGAAGGGAAAGTGGGTCAAGGTCACCGGGTGGGTCGATCGCAGCTCGGCGCGAAAGCTGATCATCGAGGGAATCGCCCGGTCAGGGACGAGCTAAGAATCGAGTCACGGTTCTGGAGCGGAGGCTGACCGAAGCGGATTGTGCACCGCCAGGTGGTCGCTAAGCTATGCAAACCGTCGACTTCTACTACGACTTCTCGAGCACGAACAGCTACTTCGCCGCGTTCATGCTCCCCGAAATCTGTGCGCGAAGCGGGGCTACGATGCGCTGGCTTCCCCTTCATTCCGCCGGGCTCTTTCGGGGTACCGGTTTCGACGTGATGGCGATGACGCCCCGCAAGGCCCGCTACTTGTGGCGCGACCACGCGCGGTTTGCGGAGGCCACCGGACTGCCATTTCGGCGCCCCTCGCGCTTTCCCATCAAAACTGCGCTCGCATTGCGATGCGTACTCGCTGTGGATCGTCCGGGTACCAAGGACGAAGACCGAGGCCGCATGGATCTGTCGCAAGCATTGTTTCGGTCCTACTGGGAGCGAGACGAGAATATTGCCGATCCCGAGGTGCTGGCGGGCCTCATCAGTGGGATAGGACTCGACCCGGGCGCGATCATCGATCGCGCCAACTCCCAGGAGATTCGCGAAGCGCTCAGAGAAGTGACCAGCCGCGCGGCGGAGCGCGGCGTATTCGGTGTGCCGACATTCTTTGTCAAAGATGAAATGTTTTGGGGCAAAGACCGGCTGGATTTCGTGGAACAACGAGTCAAACGAGATCGCCGAATGGAAGGTCTGGACTAAGCTCTCTTACATCGGAATTAGGATGAACTCTCGAACGATCATCGTTGTCTACACCGATTACAAGAGTCCGTACGCCTATCTCGCGAAAGATCTCGTTTATGAACTGGAACGCGACTTTCCGGTGACTGTCGATTGGTTGCCGTACACCCTGGACATCCCGAGTTTCCTGGGAAGCGCGCGAGTCGATGAGCGCGGCAACGTGATTGAATCCCATCGAGACCCGCATCAATGGCGGCGGGTGAGATATTCCTACATGGATTGCCGTCGCCAGGCGCGCAAGCGCGGGCTCACGATTCTCGGCCCGCGCAAGATCTGGGATTCGTCGGTGGCCGCGATCGGGATGTTATGGGCGAAGCGCCATGACGCCGCGGTCTTTCGCAACTATCACGACCGCATCTTTGAAAATTTCTGGCGGCGCGAGCTCAATATCGAAGATCCAGAAGTCATCGCCACAACCCTGGCCGCCTGCGGCGCCAACGCCTCCGGCTTTATAAGCTACCTCTCCGGGCCCGGGCGTACCGAGCATGACGAGATTTGTCAGCAGGCCGAGGCGACAGGCGTGTTCGGCGTACCTACGTTCGTTATTGAGAGCGAGCTTTTCTGGGGCCGCGAGCACCTAGCGGATATTCGCGCGCTGCTAGCAAATCCCTCCGCCTCTCACAGCGACGCGTAGGCCGCGTCGATGAGACGCCGGGGACGCGGGTCCAGGCCCACACTTGCACCCATCTGATTCATCACGTAGCCGAATCCAATTTTGGCGTCGGGATCGGCGAAGCCAAGCGACCCGCCTGCGCCGGGATGACCGAACGGATGCGGATTTGGGCCCATTGGGATCTCGGGCGAATTAAGCATAAACCCCAGCCCGATGCGTCCGAACACCTGCATCACCAGATCCGTACCCCTCGACTGCTCAGTGTAACAACGTACGATGCTTGCGGGCGTGAGGACCCGGTAGCCGTCAACCTCTCCGCCGCGGGCGAGCGCTCCGTAAACCCGCGCCAGCGAGCGGGCGGTAGCATGCCCATTCGCCGAAGGCAGCTCCATCGCCCGCCACGCCCGGGAGTTCGCGTCGCCCACGATATTGATCGGTGGATTCGCAATGGCCTTTGCGCTCATCGATTCCGGGTCGCGCAACATCTCCATCATCGGGTTGGTCTCGCCGGGCTTGGGAGGCGGCGCCCCGATGATATCTGCAGTGCGCCGGTCGTGGACCGCTGCGAGCCCGATATGCGCATCAAGATCCAGCTGCTCGACGATCTCCTCGCGAAAATAGGTTCCCGGGGTTTTTCCGCTCACACGCCGGATAACCTCGCCCACCAGCCACGCATAAGTGATCGCGTGGTAGCCGAAGTTCTCTCCCGGCTTCCACCAGGGCTCCTGCTCTGCAAGCGCCGCACACATAGTGTCCCATTTAAAGAATGCTTCGCGCGGCAGCGGCTTGCGCACAGCAGGAAGACCTGCACGATGACTCAGCAGGAACCGCACCGGGATCTTCTCCTTTCCCGCCTGCGCAAACTCGGGCCAATAACGGGCCACAGGAGCATCGAGGTCGAGCCTGCCCTGGTCGACTAAACGATGAGCGCAGATCGCAGCAAGCCCCTTGGTCGTCGAGTAGACGTTGACCAGCGTATCGCGGGTCCACGGACGGCTTCTGGCCTGGTCGGCGTGGCCCGCCCACAGGTCAACGACGGGACAGCCATCAAGCACCAACGCGACCGCCGCTCCGACCTCACCACCGCTTTCGAAATTGGCGGCAAACGCATCTTTGACCCGACTGAATTTCGGATCCCAGGTTCCCTCAATTCTCAATGTCATGGCCCACTTTCTTAATCGTCGAAAGTCGAGTGCGGACAACCTAGCTCCGGCCGCGTGCGGTTGTCCAAGGGAAGCTTACCGAAATGTGCCGCGAGCCGTGCCGGATGAATTGGAGTTCCATCGACTCTACAAATCTGGAGCGCTGCGCAGTGAGATGGGAAAATCGGAATGGTAGCTCACTCGAGGGCACCGCCGCAGCTCGATCCAGCACCCGCCGTGCATCCAAAGCAGTGCGATGCGGTCGTGACCCGCGTCCCCGCAAGAGCACTCAGATCATCCACATCGTAGATGGTCAGCGCGCGACCTCCGACGCGCAGCGGAATCGCCAGCATCTGGTTGAAATCGCAATCGTACAACCCACCTTCCCATCCCACGCTCACCAGGGTTCTGCACATCAAGCGCTCGACGGTGGCCGGATTGAAATGATTGACCAGCAACCCCATGTATTCGCTATGCATTCCCGCGCGATCGAGCTGGTCGGCGAAGCGCGCGATGGGCATGTTGTTCAGTGTCAGCAGGCGATCAAAGCTGATTCCGAAATTTTCACCGAGTGCATCGCGATAGCGCGCTTCCAGTTCGGCCTGGTCCGGTGCAAGCATTGGGGTGACCGGATTGTAGACCAGATCCAAGATCAGTTCCCCGCGTCCGAATCCGGTTTGGTTGAGAAGCCTTAGCACCGCAATGCTCTTGTCGAAGACTCCGTTGCCGCGTTGCCGGTCGACATTGTCCGCCGTGTAGCACGGCAGCGAGCAAATCAGCTCTACGCGGTGGCGGCGATAGAAATCTACCAGCCACGCCATACCTTCCACGAGGATTACGGTCAAATTGCAGCGCACGATCACACGCCGACCGAGTTCTCGGGCGCATTCTACCAGCATCGCGAAGGAGGCGTTCAACTCGGGCGCACCGCCCGTGATATCCACCGTGTCGATGGAAGGACTCTGCTTCAGCAACTCGATCACGCGCTCCGCGGTAGTCCGCGCCATCTGCTCGGTGCGCTTGGGCCCCGCATCGACGTGACAATGATGACACGCCTGATTGCACAGCTTACCGACGTTGACCTGAAGCGTGTGAGGCGCCGTGCGCGTCAGAACGCCCAGTCCATGGTTTGCAAGTGCATCGTCGAAGCTTGACGCGAGAGAAAAAGCACCCATCAGGTTTATAAATCCCTCTCACACCCCAATAACGCAAGGCCAGTCGATTTCGCGCTCGTCCAAGCCACTCGAGAGAGACCCGTCAAAAGAGAGTGGGCCGGGAGTTCGGGGCCAGTTGGGTTTTCGGATTACAGGCTTACCGACAGCCCAGTCTCTTCTGATGCTTCAGGCGATGTGATTTTCGTGGTCGATCGTCTTCGCCGTTTTTCAAGACAGGAAACATTCGCGCTTCCACGAACCCGCGCGCCGCAATATTTAGCGCGACCACCAGGAACGGAGGTCGCACGATGGCACGGGCAAGATCGTCGTGCTACGAGCTAAGAGGTTGATGAGCAAAGCCAAGAAAAAATCGCAGACCTATCGTGGTGGATGCCATTGCGGACGGGTGGCCTTCGAGGCGTCCGGAACCATCGAGGATCTCGAGGAGTGCAATTGCTCGATTTGCACCAAGAAGGGGTACGTTCATTGGTTCATCCCGCGTGAATCGTTTCACTTGCTGACCCCCGCGGAAGACCTCACCACGTATCGCTTCAACACCGGCGTCGCGCAGCACCACTTCTGCCCAACCTGCGGCGTGGCGTCGTTTTATATCCCGCGGTCCGACCCGGACAAGATTGACGTGAACGTGCGCTGCCTGGAAGGCATTGACCTGGCCAAATTTCGCGTCAAGCTGTTCGATGGGCGCAATTGGGAAGTTGCGCTCAAAAAACGCAACCGCTCTCGCCTCGGCAAAAGGTAGTCCCCGCGATGGCGACGCTGGGATTTAGGCGAGATGACTTTGCGATTTTCAGGATCGAAGATTTCAGTGCCCGGATGAACGAAATCTACGCGCGGATCCGGCCCCGCCTGCTGAGGCTCGGCACGCAACTCGCGCCGGAGTTGGGTCGCAAGCTGCACCTGGAATTCTTTCCTCACATTGCCAAGCACGCGCGTAGCACGGTAAACCCGCCCCCCGAAACCTGGGCTGCGTTTGGGCCGTCTCCTAAAGGCTACAAACGGTATGGCTACCTCGCCCTGTGCGTTTCGAGCGCCGGCCTCCACGCCCGCGCGGTGGTGAAATCCGAAGCGGACGGACGCGCACGAATGGCTGACGAGATCGTGGCGCGTGCCGGCGACTTAGAGAAATCCTGGCGTGGCACAAGAATCGGCCGCTACGACGATTGGGACTTCGGGTCACTGCCGGAGGAAGTCCCGGCCAGTGCTGAACTGCTGAGTACTTTGAGTACCTCGCTGCGCAAAAAGACTGGCGGGATCGACCTTGGCTTCGGCTGGCCTCCGACACAGGCCTCGCGACTCGATCACGCGGAATTGCTCGATGCATTCCGCGAGTTGGAGCCGTTGTATCGAATACTCAGATCGACGGCGTGATATCACCGCCATCGCTCAGAAAATCGTCAGCGCGAAGCTCAACATTAAATGGACAGCAAGCTCTAACGTTTTTACGGCGGCCAGCCGAGCGAAGAAGGCTAGGCCCGGTGCCTCCAGCTTCCTTTTCTAAGGAGCTGGCGGATACTTTGAATTTGCGATGCCACCCGGTGTCACCACCACGATTTTCGGGGCCGGCGCGTGGGGAACAGCGCTGGCCGTCATGCTCGCTCGTGCAGGCGAGTGCGTGACCTTGTGTGTGAGACGCGCGGACCAGCTCAGGGCATTCCGTCGGGCTCACGAGAATTCCACCTATCTGCCCGGGATCAAACTGCTGGAAAACCTTGCCTTAGTCACCGATTGGCGAGCAGCCGCTCCTGCCGACGTGCTCGTCATCGCTATTCCTTCGGCGCATGTTCGTGCAGCCCTCACACCGATTGCGGATGCTGTCCGTCACGATGCAATCATCGTCAGCGCAACCAAAGGCATCGACCACGCGACGCTGCAAACGATGACCCAGATGCTGGCCGAAATCGTTCCGCCTCAGGTCAGGTTAGCCGCACTCTCCGGGCCTGGCTTTGCGGCTGAAGTCGCGCGTGGCAAGCCGGCGGCGCTGGTCGCCGCGGCCAAGGACGAGACGGTAGCTCAGCGCGTGCAAGAGTTATTCGCGGCGCGAACCCTCAGAGTGTATTCGAGCACCGATGTTGCGGGCGTGGAGATTTGCGGGGCGGTGAAGAACGTGGTGGCAATCGCGGCGGGCGTCAGCGATGGCCTGGGACTTGGGTCGAGCGCGCGGGCGGCGGTCATCACCCGAGGGCTGGCGGAGATAATGCGGCTGGTCGACGCGGCCGGAGGCCGGCGTGAAACCGCCGCCGGCCTGGCCGGACTGGGGGATCTGGTGTTGACCTGTACGGGAGACTTGTCGCGAAATCGCGCGGTCGGTCTCGCGCTCGCGCGTCGAGAACTTGTCCCGATCGAGGATAAGGACACCGCAGCGACCGGGAGAGCCGTCGCCGAGGGCATTGCAAATTCGCGCTCGGTATTGGCGCTGGCGCGCAAGCTTGGGGTTGAGATGCCGATTGTTTCTGCCGTATATAGCGGCCTCTATGAAGGACAAGCGCCAAACGCTATGGTCGAGGCACTGCTGACTCGAGGACTAAAGGCCGAGTTTTAGTGCGGCCTCCGGAAAAAGGTTGTGATGGCAAGCAAGGGAAGCTGCAAGGCAAAGGATTGTGCACGCGAGGCGATAGCGAAGCACTATTGCCGCAAACATTACCGGCTGTGGAAAGCGGGCGAGATGCCCAAGTCGCGGTACAAGACTTGTACCTTTGAAAAGTGCCGCAAGAAGCGTTTTCGATTGAGCCTCTGCGAAGAGCATTACCAGGCCAAGACCGGCAAAGGCGCCGCCGCCCCCGCAGCCGCTCCGGCCGGAGAAGCAGTCGGCGCGGAAGCACCCGCTACCTAGCCTTCGCGTATTCGAACCGCGCGCCACCGGTGCGCCTGCAAACGATTGGCTATGGCAAATCTGATCGTCGCTGGAGCGGCTGGCAGGATGGGACGGGTGCTGATCGGAATGATCGCGCACGATCCCGTGCATAAGTTGGCAGCAGCTCTGGAAGCCAAAGGCATTGCTGCTGTAGGTTCCGATGCGGGCGAGGTGGCGGGGGTCGGTCCGCTAGGCATTCGAATTACCGATGACTACGCGGCGCTCGCGCGGCCCGACACCGTGACCCTCGACTTCACCAACGCGGCCGCGTCCCTGGAACATCTTAGCGTGGCAGCCGACAACGGCGCGGCTATCGTGGTCGCCTCCACCGGATTCAACGCGGATCAAGAAAAGCGTGCCGCGGCGATTGCGCCGCGCACTCGTACGGTGATCTCCCCTAACCTGAGTATCGGCGTCAATGTGCTGAGCAAGATCGTCGAGCAGGTCGCCGCGATTCTCCCTGACTTCGATGCGGAAGTGATCGAGATTCACCATCGCACCAAGGTCGACGCACCCAGCGGCACCGCGCTCGCGCTCGGCCGCACGATCGCGGCGGCGCGGAAGGTTGATTTCAAAACTCACTCGGTATACGGCCGGGAAGGAATTACCGGCGTGCGCCCCAGTGGTCAGATTTCAGTCATCGGGCTGCGGGCCGGTGATGCGGTTGGCGACCACACCGTGATCTTCGGCGGCCAGGGTGAACGCCTCGAACTGATCCATCGCGCGCAAAGCCGCGACTCGCTGGCGCGCGGAGCGCTGCGCGCGGCGGCCTGGCTCGAAAAGCAAAAACCCGGGCTCTACTCGATGCGCGACGTGCTGGGACTTTAGCGTCCCGCAGCAAAGCTGGAGCAGCTCCGGGACCGGCCGGGTTGGTGAGCTTTCGCTCGGCTGCGTCATTGGCTTGGGGTGTTCGCAGGAGACCTGGATCCGCCCAGGGCAGAAATTCTGACTCGTGCCAAAACCCCACCGAGCACCGATTGTGCGGTCTCCGCGGCCGAGAGCGAATGCTCCGATACGCTTAGCTAGCTGCGGTCGCTGTGGCCCTTGGCGGATCGATCCGGCTCCGTGGGTTGGAGAAATACTCCCTCGCCCTCCGTATCGAGAGTGGCCCATCGCTCGACCAGCTTGAGGCGCAATCCACGATGCCCGCGCAGGAAATACGCGGTCATGGCCAACAACGCCAGAATGTTGCCGGCGA
This sequence comes from Candidatus Binataceae bacterium, assembly GCA_036495685.1. Lineage (NCBI taxonomy): Bacteria > Candidatus Binatota > Binatia (SeqCode) > Binatales (SeqCode) > Binataceae (SeqCode) > Binataceae bacterium (SeqCode). The sequence goes on from DASXMJ010000230.1 coordinate 18,616, forward strand.
CAATCTTCCACCAGCCCAACATTGACACCACCGATTGATCTAGCAGGGTTACAAAACCGACGAAGAAAACCTCAAAAACGGCGAACAGCAAAAACACTCCCAGGGCGAGAAACGGTTCCCATTCTGACGCCGCCAACAGCACCGCAATTGTCAGCCCGAAGCCGATAAAGGCGAAGAAGTGCAACACCGTGTATCCCAGCACCAGCGCCAGCGTCACTTTGGCGCCTGCGAGATCGGTCCCGCTCTGAAAAATCATCGCACCGAGCATCGCCGGCGTCTTGAATATCTCCCCGGCCGCGAGGTCGTAACCGAGGAACCAGAGCGCGACCACCAGGCCGCCCGCCACTCCGGCCATCACGCCTTCACGCCCGACCCTCAGCCACCCCGAGCCCAGCAGGTTGCGCGCGAGCAACGGGTGTTGCGCGAAGAAGTAGCTCAACATCGCGCCGGTCGCGAGCAAATTCCCAACGATTATTCCCCACCAGGTGAGCGCCGCCATCACCGACGGTCCGAGAAACAGGACCACTGCGATGAAAAACACTTCAAACGCGCCAAAGAAGATGAGCAGCGAAATCAGAAAGGGCGGCTCGCTTTCGGCCGCTTCCAGCAGCAGCGCACCAATAACGCCCACGATGATGAAGGCACCGAAGTGGATGACCGAGTATTCGGCGGAGAGCCGCAGCATCCCGTGGCGGAGAAGATTCGGGTCGCGCACCCCGTGCAGAATCGATGCTGCCAGCAGCGCCGGAGTTTCCAGCGCGCGGCCGCGCGCCAAATCAAACAGCAGAAACCAGAGCGCCACCACCACGGCGCCGATCAGGCCCGCTATCGCGCCGTCGATGATGATCCGCGTCCTCGAATGCTGCATCCCAACCCCTCGGGCTGGCGAGTGGTCCGACCAACAAGGCTCTCTCTTGAAAACGTCTACTCCTTTCCAAGTTGAATCAGCAAGTACG
>DASXMJ010000231.1 GCA_036495685.1 Candidatus Binataceae bacterium
ACCGCGCCACCTCATCCAACACTGCGCTCACCAACGCCTGACGGGTGGGAAAGTAAAAGAACACCGCGGGTACAGAGACCTTGGCCTCGCGCGCGATTTCGGCATGACGGGCGGCGCCGATTCCACGACGCGCAAAAACGCAAAGCGCGCAGCGCAGGAGCAGGGTGCGCCGCTCGTTCTGGTCGAGCGCACGAGCGCGGCGATGGCGTGCGGATTGACGAGGATCGGCCATGGATGATGATCCATCTACCAATGATTGATAATGTTGTCAATGATGACTGATAAGATTATCAGTTACGGCGATACGCGACGATTGAATTGCCTGAGAAGATCGTCCCATCCGAGGTCGTCTACGGATGTTTGGTTGTGGTCGGCTTGTTCACCAGGTTCGCAAGCGTCTCCCCCAGCGCAGCGGCGCGTTGCCGGGCGAATCATGTCTCCCGCCATGATGAGCTCGTTGGTCTTCCTGGCCGATGACCGTACCGAGCAACCTCGTTGTGGTGGCGGTAATCCCCGCCTCCGTGTAGTTGAATGCCGTGGAGGCAACCACCTGGTTTCGTGTTTTAAATGAATTCCGATGTCGCCCCTGGTTCGAGCGCTCCGTTAGGCTCTGCCATGCAGCCTGGGGGTGTCAATTTCAGCGTATATTCGAAGAGCGCATCCTCGGTCGAGCTATTGCTGTTCGACAGCGAAGACGACCTCAAGCCTGCTCGGCTGATCGCACTCGATGCACTAAAGAATCGTACCTACCACTACTGGCATGTGCTGGTTCCCGACCTAAAGCCAGCACAGCTCTATGGGTTCAGGGCGTTCGGAGAATTCAAACCGGAGCGGGGCGTGCGCTTCGACAGCAGCAAGGTCCTGCTCGACCCTTACGCTCTCGCGGTCGCCATTCCGAAGGCCTATTCGCGCACCGCCGACAACACCCCAGCGATGAAGAGCGTCGTCGTCGATCCTAGAACCTACGACTGGGAGGGCGACCACCCATTGCACACGCCGTTCGTCGAGACGGTTATCTATGAGCTGCATGTGCGCGGATTCACGCGCCATCCAAGTTCCGGCGTGGCTCCGGGGAAAGCGGGGACCTATGCCGGATTGATCGAGAAGATTCCCTACCTGATCCACCTGGGAATAACGGCCGTCGAACTGATGCCGATCTTTCAATTCGATGCGGCCGACGCACCCTCGGGTCACGTCAACTACTGGGGATATTCACCGGTTTCGTTCTTCGCAGTACATCGCGCGTACAGCTCTCGAAAAGGTCCGATCGGGCCGATGAACGAATTTCGCGACATGGTCAAGGCGCTGCATCGCGCGGGTATCGAAGTCATCCTGGACGTGGTCTTCAACCATACCGCAGAAGGGGACGGGCGCGGTCCGACCTTCTGCTTTCGCGGCCTCGCCAACGAAGACTACTACTTGCTCGAAAGCGATCGTGGCAATTACGCCAACTACAGCGGGACCGGAAATACGCTAAACGCCAACCACCCGATCGTCCGCCGGATGATCGTGGACAGCGTTCGTTACTGGGTCACACAGATGCACGTCGACGGTTTCCGTTTTGATCTCGCATCGGTGCTGGCTCGCGATCAGACCGGGGCGCCGGTGCCGAACCCGCCAGTGATCCTGGATATCGAGTCGGATCCGGTGCTGGCAGGAACAAAGATCATCGCGGAAGCGTGGGACGCCGCGGGCCTCTATCAGGTAGGGAGCTTCGTCGGTGATGGCTGGCAGGAATGGAACGGGAGGTTTCGTGACGACGTGCGCAGATTCATCAAGAGCGATAGCGGCACGGTGTCGAGAGTAGCGCCGCGCTTGCTGGGTAGCCCTGATATCTACGCTCACGAGAACAGAGGACCTGAGCAGAGTATCAATTTTGTTACGTGTCACGACGGATTCACGCTGAACGATCTCGTTTCCTACGATCAAAAACACAACGAAGATAATGGCGAGAATAATCGCGATGGGATGAATGACGAGCTGAGCTGGAACTGCGGCGTTGAGGGACCTACGAGCGATCCGGCGATCGAGTCGCTGCGCTTAAGGCAAATCAAAAACTGCTTGGCTCTGACTTTGCTCGCCGTCGGAACGCCGATGCTGCTCATGGGCGACGAGGTCAGGCGTACGCAGCGTGGGAACAACAACGCATACTGCCAGGACAATGAGTCTAGCTGGTTTGACTGGGGTCTTTGCGATCGGAACACGGGTCTCCATCGCTTTGTCAAAATGATGATCGCTTTTCGGCTTCGCCGCGATGTGGTCATCGAACGTGCTGGGCTGGCAGGACTCACCCTAAACCAGCTTCTCGCAACGGCGGAGCTCAGGTGGCACGGCATCGCGCTGAATTCGCCGGACTGGAGTGAGAACTCGCACTCTATCGCGCTCACGATCGCAAGCCTGGTGGGAACCTTTACGATTCACGCGATGCTGAACGCATACTGGGAGCCCCTGACCTTTGAACTGCCGCCGGCAGATGCCCGCTGGCGGCGATGGGTCGACACGTCGCTCACTCAACCGGAGGATGTCTACGCGTGGGAGCAGGCGCCCGTCGTGTCTCAATCGAGGTACACTGTGGGGCCACGCTCCTTGGTGTTCCTGGTAGATACGGGCAGCTGATGTCGAAACCAAAGACCACAAACGTGACCGCGAGACCTACGTCGGCGCCTTCCCGGCAATTCACTCTGCGATCAGTCTGGATCGCGTCGTCTGTGGTGTGCAATTCAACCTGTACCGGAGACGCTCTTTGATCATCGAGAGTTCCTTTGCAGCTGGCTAACCTTGGTCGAACAGTCGTGGCATCGAGACGCAGTAGGTTAGCCGCGTGAAGCCCCCTTCCCAAGGTTTTCGGGTGGCGGCGGCCACTTGGAATCTGACTGCGAGTAAACGACGGCAGAGGCGGGGCGAGCCTCATTGACACCGAAAGCCCAAGAGAAGCTCAACCAGACTGTGAGGTCGGTGCCTCGCTATTGGAGACGTGTTTCCGTGGTGGCTCGCCCTCCAGACGCAGATGCAGAGCGCGTCGGCGCAAGTAAAAGAACGCGAGCATCGCGGACTGTGTGCAGCTGCCGGATTCGCCCGCAATCCCAGGAGTAACGCTCCCCCTGGAAAGCTCGTATTTGCTACAAAACCATCCTGGACAGTAATACATCCAGCAGGTAGATGACCTCAATCGAATACATCCCGCCGATGGAGGAAACCGATGGAACGAAAACGGGGTTGGTTTCTGACTGTGTGTGCGGTTCTCTTTGCTTTGCTCGCTCTCTCGAATTTCCTGAAACCTGTCCTCGCCGATGCCCACACGGGCTTCGTGTTCTTCGGCCACCGCCTGTCCGGAGTCCCCAACGACGTTCTCGGTCCCGTGTTCGGCCTCCTCTTAGTCGCCTACGTGATCGCTATCTGGCAAATGCGCCGACTCGCTCTACCACTCGGATGGGCCTACGCGGGGTATGTGGTCACAAACACAGTCCTCTTCTCGATCTACACTACAGACAAGCCGCCCTCGCCGGCTTTCCTGGTCGGGACGCTCGTGCTCGGCCTCGGCATCCCAATCGGCTGCGCGATAGCGCTGACCCAAAAGCGCGCCCAACTAACTTGAAGCACCGGGTCAGCCTGGCACTTTGGTCGCTCAATCGATGGAAGGGGCGGGCCCGCAGATAGAGGCCCTTTCAGCCCGGCGCAAAAGATCGGACATCCACCAGCACAAGATTGATTGACAAGCCTTATGTCCGTTCGGCGAGCAAGGGCTAATTGACGACGTTCATCGGATGACCTTGGAGAAATGCTTTCAGGTTCGCGGCTGCGGTGCCGATCAGACGCATGCGCCCTTCCTTAGTCGCCCACGCGATGTGCGGGGTTACGAGGCAGTTCTTTGCATGTAACAGCGGATTGTCGAGCGACGGGGGCTCGCTCGAGAGTACATCTACGCCCGCGCCCGCAAGACGTCCCTGATTGAGCGCATCCGCCAAGTCCTGCTCTACAATAAGCGGTCCGCGCGAGGTGTTGATCAGAAAACCAGTCGGCTTCATCCTCGATAGGGTTGAAGCATTGATGATTCCCCGCGTGTGCGGGAGAAGCGGACAGTGCAGGCTCACCACATCTGCGGCGGCCATCAACTCGTTCACTTCGCACCATTCAAAGCCGGGCCAAGCGGGAGTATTTTCTCTCGCTTCGTCGCTGGCTATCACGCGCATCCCAATGACGGCCGCAATTTCTCCGACCCGCCGGCCGATACGCCCGAACCCCACGATTCCCATGGTTTTGCCTTCCAACTCGATCAGAGGAGTTTTCCAAAAGCTGAAATCCCGGCACCGCGACCATTCACCCGCGCGACTTGCTTGGCTGTGCAGTGCGACGTGATGACAAAGTTCGAGCAGAAGTGCGAACACCAATTGAGCTACCGAGGCAGTGCCATAAGTAGGCACGTTGGTGACGGGGATTCCACGTGCACGAGCGGCCTTGAGGTCAACCTGATCGTAACCGGTGAACACCACGCCGATATAGCGTAGGCGCTCGAGCTTCGTGATCGTCGCTGCGGACAGCGGTGCTCTAGTCGTAAGGAGCACCTCAGCGTCACGCGCGCGGCTGACGATTTCATCTTCGGACGTCCGGTCCAAGACTTCCAACTCGCCAAGCTCCCGGAAGGCGTTCCAACCCAAGTCCCCCGGATTTACCACACCGCCGTCAAGAAAAAGTATCTTCATCGGAATACCTCCGACGCACGCAAGCCGCAGACCTCATAATCGAAATGACTTTTGTTTCCGTCAGCGAGTTCGCTTTTCTCGCTTATGATCGCCGGCAGGTCGCTTCATCGGAAAATGTTGCTGCGGGCCAGCTCGACCAGCTCGCTGCATGGGCGTCGGCGCCGGCTGCAAAGGCCGCAACTTCCTCATGGCGCACGTGGATCCATTTAATGGATTTCTCGCGCCTGATCGCGTCAACAATTCCATTGAGCGAATCGCCGACGATGCCATGGATTCGCTTGACGCCAGCCTCGGCAAGAACCTTAACCAAGCATTCTGCAACGGTTGCCATAACATCTCCCTACTTAGTCGGCTACGTCGCCCCTCAGGCGACCTTGGCTCTGTGACGGACAGCGGTCGAGGGCCAGAGCTCCCCGCATGGACCTTGGACCAGTCGAAGAGCGTGAACGTTGTCTTAGGCGCCGCCTTGGAGACTCCGACCGCTCCCAAACTACCACCAATCAGACCAAAGGTGTGGACCGGATTGAAAGCAAGGCTAGTCTCTCGTAATTCCCAGTCGCTGCAGCCCCGGCACTAGGCCAGCGCCGCCGGAAGTCTATACGTGCTAGCGGCAGTGCCACTGAACAGCGCCGACTTCTCGTCAGCGGAGGCGCCACTCGCAAGACGTTTGAACGCATTCCACAGGACTGCATAGCTGCACCAGCGCTTTTGCACCGGGAAATTACTTTCGAACATGCACCGGCGGGCGCCAAAGTGCTCAAGGCAAACCTCGAAGAAAGGCCGCCAGGCCCCAGCGATCTCCTCCGAAGAAAGCGGCAATGCTTTAGACTCGCGCGAGGTGCGGGAGCGCCTTTCCGGAAGCGCACCTAGCTTCACGCGGACGTTGTCATGCGAGGCCAGGGCGATCATCGCTTTGCGCCATTCGGCGAAGACCTCGGTCGCGCGCCCGGCGTTGGGACCGCCCAGAATCGGGCTGCCGAAATGGTTTAGGACGATCGGCGTGTGGGGGAAATCGGCGGCCAGCGCCGCCACTTCACCCAACTGGGGATGGTAAACCCAGGCATCGAAAGCGAGTCCGAAGCGGGCCAGATATTGAAAGCCTTCGCGGAACTGATTCTCCGCGAGCACCCCAGGACGCGGCACCGTCTTGCGCACACGCTCATCCGCGTCCCAGGCTGTCGAAAAACGGATTGCACTGAATCGCCCGCCGCTGGCGGCAATATGCGCCTTCAGAATCGGTTCAACGCGTGATCCCAGCAGCAAATTGACGTTTCCGACGATTGCGGCACATGCCCGCGCCGGTCCGAAGCCGCCGCTCGCACTCATCGCGGCCACGCCGGTGACGAACTCGGTCTCACCCAGCGAGCGAAGCTCTTCCGGCCCGTCGGCCCGGTACATCGAACCGCACTCCTCGAACACCGTGGCTCGGACGTTGTGGCCGCTGGAGAGATCAGCCAGGAGCTCGGGAAAGAGATAAACGTTGCCTGCGCGGCTCCACAGATGGTGATGAGGGTCCACGATAGGCAGTTCAGGCTCAATAATCTCCTCGCGGTACTGGGCCAGCCACGCCTCGTCAACCCTGCCGGAGAAATCAGGTCCAGGCGACATTTTTCGAACCTCCAATGACTGACGACTTGTTGGTCGTGGTCGGCGAACTGCCCCGGCGTGACCGCCGGTCGGATAAAACGCTTATCAATAGCTAGGTTTAGTGGGAAATGCTGTTAGTTGCAGTTCGTGCGTCCAGCACGAGCGGTCCTGCGTATGCAAGTAGTAGAAAGCCTCGGCAATTTTCACTGGATCGATGACGATTTCAGGTCGCTTTTGGGCGATCGGTAGCGCACGGGTTCCGGGTGAGTCGATCAGACCGTCGATCACCACGTTAGCCACGTGTACCCCATACTCGGAGTACTCTTCAGTGAGTACCTGCGACAGCGTGCGCATCATGACCCTGGGATAGTAAAGAGACTGTCCGGTCATGCGCTTGCGCCCACGTAGGGAGTTGGCGTTATTCGAGAAGAAAAACGATCCACGGCCCTTGGTTCGCATCGTGGGCAAGATCTCCTTGGCAACCAGAAAGGGGCCGCGGCTCGATATGTGCTGCGCCGTGTCGAACATCTCCACCGGGATGTGTTCGAGCAATTCCTTTTCCGGAGGAAGCTCGCGCCCCTCCATGTAACCAGCGTTATAGACGACCACCTCAGGATCACCAGCGTCGCGGCGGATCGTCGCGAACGCCGTCGCTATTGACGCCTGGGAGGCGAGGTCCAGTTCGACAATCAGGCATTCCCCATTCTGTCTTTCGATGGCCTGCGCGAGTGATGCTGCATTCGCCTTGCTGCGGGTGGTGAGGACAACCAGGAACCCTTCCTGGGCGAACTTCTGCGCGATAGCGCCCCCCACGCCCCAGCGCACGCCGACCGGGAAGTCGCTTTCGTTGAGCGCCTTGCCATGGACCAACAACGTATTGCGGCCGTTCGATTGCCATTTTGAAGTGGCGCCGATCACTACGGCGACCGGCTTGTCTTTTGACTTTGATTCGCGATTTTGACTCATTGAAACACCTTTGTCTGACGCAATGTTCGGCGCAACGGATGCGTGGCATCAAGACGCGTGGGGGTCAGAGCGCTTTGCAACCGTGCGCTCAGCAGGGATTGCAACCGTGCCCGGAAAGACCACCGACGTTCCTGCCAAGAGTGAGTACAATTCAAAACGGTGTCCGTTAAAAGTCCGTCCCTCAGCGGTCTAAGGAAAGCGCGACGCCGAACTGGCTCCAGCTGTCTTCGCCGGTGGTCGAGTCGGTAAGCTTCATTTCGCGGCGAGCGCTGCCCACCAAACGCAAATGAGCCGGTCGCTATTTCCGTGAAGCAGTTCACGATTCCACCGTCCTCCAATAGGAGCCATCTCGGATTGGCCCGAACTGCGGTCCAAGGCTCGGCGCTTGACCCGTTGTTCGGCAAAAGACTACGAATCGGATGTGCAAAGTCAAACCCAGAACACGCGGTCTAGTGAAGTCGGTAATGGTCCAACCGCGAGCGCCGCTTCCTTCGACGCGGTAGCCGTCGCGCGCAGTTTGCAATCGATTATTCGCACCCACGCCGACGAGACCGAGCGAGGGCGCCGCCTGGCCGCACCGGTGGTCGATGCACTGCGCGCCGGTGGGCTTTTCTCGATGGGTCTTGCTTCCGCGATGGGCGGGCTGGAAACGTCAATCGGATCGGCGCTTCGCGCGATCGAGGAAATCAGTTTCGCAGACGGTGCCAGCGGCTGGAACGTCATGATCGTGTTCGACACTGATCTGTGGGCGGGTTTTCTCCGGGGCGCCTCACGAGATCTGATCGGGTCGATTTCTCGTCCGATCGTCACCGGAACCCTCAGTTCGCCCGGGCGGATCGAGAAAAGTGACGGCGGCTATCGTATCTCGGGCCGATGGAAATTCGGTAGCGGATGCCAGCATTCCGATGTGGTGCTGGTAGGCGCGCTGCTGTGCGAGAGCGGGAAGCCCGTGATGGGTCCCACGGGCGCTCCCGAAATGTTGCAGATCGCGTTGCGAGCATCTGAAGTTACCATCCTGGACACCTGGCGGGTGACCGGACTCCGCGGCACCGGCAGTCACGATTTCGCGATCGACAACCTCTTCGTTGCCGCAGAACGCGCTTTGCCGCTCAACATCACCACTCCGGTCGAACGCGGCCCGCTTTACGCCTTTCCGATGCTCGCGAGTTTCGCAGTGGCCAAAGGCGCCGTGGCTCTAGGAATCGCGCGCCATGCGATCGACGCCTTTAAGGAAATCGCACGCTCAAAAGTGCCGGCTACCAAAACCGCCGCGCTGCGCGAACAGCCAACCGCACAGATCGACCTCGCCCATGCTGAGGCGCTGGTGCATTCGGCCCGCGCCTTTTTGTATCAGAGTGTCGAGGAAGGGCGGAGGGAACTCCTCGCGGGCAACCCGATCCCGCAACCGCTACGCGCTCTGATTCGACTTGCGGCGACGAACTGTGTGCAACGTTGCGCGCAATCGGTGGATCTCATGTACCAGGCGGCTGCGGCGACCGCGATCTACGAATCGTGTGAACTGGAGCGGTGTTTCCGCGATGCTCACGTGGTGACTGCGCATATCGTCGTGCAACCGGCGATGTATGAAGCGGTCGGTCGCGTTATGTTGGACCTACCGCCCAATACCGCCGTTTGGTGACGCATCGAACACTGGTCCAAAAGATCGAACGGCTATCTACTTTCAAACTTGGTCCACCCGGCAGCACGCAGGGCGACTGCCAAACAAGACCGATGAATCCGAAGCACAAGGTTGATTCGACACTGATCCTTAGACGCATCTTTGACGCGCCCCGAGCACCGTCTGGCGTGCATGGACGACACCGGAGGAGATGACCGGGTGGTGGGTTGCCGGGTGGGACCATGTCGTTCATTTTGCCGAGGCAGATGTTCGCGTCGGGGGCTCCTACCGTGTCGGTTTCGCGCTACCCGGCAAAACCCCGTATGTCGAGTCCGGAACGTTCAGCGAAGTGGTTCCGATGAAGCGGCTGGCCTACCAGGAAACGGTGACCCTGTCGGGCGAACAGATTCACACCCACGCGACTGTGATTGACTTCCGCGATCTCGGCGGAAAAACCGAGGTCACCGTGAGCACCAGTGGGTGGGAAGCCTGGCGCAATGCGGATGGCTGGGTCCCGGCACTCGAGAAATTGGCCGCGCACCTCGGCGGCGAACCGAGGTTGCGCGCCTAGATTTCGCTCAGCCCTTGTACTCGTCGTGGCGGCTCCACCAGGGGCCCGTGCCGGTCTCGTTGCGTCCCTCGGGAGCACGGTCCAGCCACTGGTACATGCCCCACAGGGCGTCCAGTCCGCGCGCATAAGTAGAATAGGTGTGGTAGACCACACTATTCTCGAGCACGAACGCGCTCATCCCGGGCCTCTCGCGCCTGTACCTCGGCGAGTCGGTACCGCACATCGCCGCGAACCGTGCGACGGGGGCGGGAACCTGCGTTGCGTCGAAGGTCTGGTTGCTGGGCGCGTAGTTGTATTCGATGCGCCCCCCGCGCTGTTGCTCTTCGGTGATCGAGACGTTGAAGTCCAAGTTGAAGTCGCCGTCAAGTGAGGACGCCCAGGGGAACGTCCATCCCATGCGCTGTTTGTAGGTCTGGAGCTTCCTAAGGGGGGCCCGTGACACCGCCCACAGCATGACGTCGTGGTTCGCCAGATGCACGGCGAACCCGTTGAAGCCGTCCGCGATCGCCGAACAAGACGGGCAGCCGGCGGTGTAGTCCGGCCCGAACATAAAATGGTAGACGAGGAGTTGCGAGCGACCGCGGAAGAGTTCCGCCAGCGAGAAGTTGCCTTCGTCGGTCTCGAACCGATACTCCTTGTCGATCCGAACCCACGGCAGTTCCTGACGCCTTTGCACCAGCTCGTCGCTCCGCCGCGTCAACTCCTTCTCCGCCTTGAGCAGATCCAAGCGCGCAGCAAGCCACTCCTCGCGTGTCCCAGTCCTGTGCTTGGTCATCGTTTCTTATCTCCTCCCTTTAGGGGTCTTCCGTCGTTCGAGGCGTTATCGATACGACGTGTTTCATTGGCGTCCGCGAGATAGATCTTACCTGCGGCGTGCCGAATGGTGAGAGTTACAAGTGTGACGGGATTGTGATGGACGCTCTGATTGCAGCCGCGGCGCGGGCGCTAGCGGCGGGCGACCCGTTCGGCGCACTGAACCGCGTAGGCCTGCGCGACGACGCGCCTGCCCTCGCGCTGAGAGGCATTGCAATGGCGCAGCTCGGCGATTTCGTTCGGGCGAAGGCTCTTCTGCGCAGTGCTGCGCGTACCTTCAGCCCGAAAGAGACCGCAGCCCGCGCGAGGTGCGTCGTCGCCGAGGCGGATGTTGCCCTCGTCTCGCGCGACTCGGGCTGGCCCGCGGGCGCGCTGAAGGCGGCGTGGGTGACGCTCGAAGCGCATGGCGACCGCGTAAACGGCGCGTATGCACGGTATCTCGAGGTCCGGCGCCTCCTCCTGGTGGGTCGCATCGATACTGCGGAGCGTATGCTTGCTGAGCTCAACGCAGTACCTCTCCCTCCGGCGTTGCGAACCGTCCACCAGCTAGTGGTCGCGGGGATCGCGATTCGACGCCTGCGCACGAAGGCGGCGCGCGCCGCCCTCGCTCGAGCGGAACGCGCCGCGCACCTCGCACGTATCCCCGCGCTGACGGCGGAGGTTGAAGGTGCATCTCTTGTCCTGAACACGCCGGCAGCGCGTCTGATTGCGAACGGCGAGGAGCGAACCCTCCTGCTCGGAGAAGTCGAAGCATTGCTGGCGTCGAAAGCGCTGGTGGTGGACGCGTGCCGTCATGTCGTGCGTCACGCACGCACGGTCGTTTCGCTTGCGAGACGCCCGGTGTTGTTCGCGCTCGCGCGAGCGCTGGGCGAAACCTGGCCGAACGACGTTCCGAGAGACGTACTCCTGGCACGAGCATTCGGAGCAAGGCACGCCGATGAATCGCATCGCGCGCGGCTGCGGGTTGAAATAGCGCGTCTTCGGATCGTGCTGAGAGCGCTGGTAGGCGTTGGCGCCACGAAAAGAGGGTTTGCCCTAGCGCCGCGCAGCGCCCGCAGGGTCGTTGTTCTGGCGCCCCCCGTGGAAGACGACAGCGCGTCGCTGCTCGCCTTCCTCGCCGACGGTCAATCCTGGTCGAGCTCGGCTCTCGCAATTGCGCTCGGAATGAGCCAGCGCACCGTGCAGCGGGCGCTCGACTCGCTCGCGGCAGCAGACAAGGTGCAGTGGTTTGGTCGCGGACGAGCCCGTCGTTGGATGACCCGGCCCGTGCCGGGATTCACGACGACTTTGTTACTGCCCGCTCCACTCCCGAGCGGCTAGGATGAAAGCATGACTCAATCAGCGGCCGAAGTGGTCCGTGAGTACGGCCCCTTTCCGGGTGTCGAGCACGTGCATGGAGTCACGTATGACGGTCAGCACATCTGGTTTGCGGCCGGAGACACGCTGAAGGCCGTCGATCCCTCAAGCGGGAAGATGTTGCGCTCGATAGACGTCGCTGCGAATGCGGGAACTGCTTTCGATGGGCTGCACCTCTTTCAGTTGGCCGGGGATCGCATCCAGAAGATCGATCCGAAGACCGGCCAGGTGGTCGCCACCATTCCGGCGCCCGGCAGCGGCTGCTCCGGGCTCGCGTGGGCCGAAGGAATGCTGTGGGTCGGGCAGCATCGGAACCGGAAAATCTACCAAATCGATTCCCGGACAGGGGCGATAGTTCGCACGATCGAATCCGACCGCTTTGTCACCGGGGTCACCTGGGTCGACGGTCAGCTCTGGCACGGTACCTGGGAAGGTGACGAAAGCGATTTGCGGCGGGTAGACGTTCGCACGGAAGAGGTGCTGGAGAGACTTAGGATGCCGCGCGGAGTGAGCGTTTCGGGGCTCGAGTCGGATGGGGGCGATCTGTTCTTCTGCGGAGGGGGAAATAGCGGCAAGGTGAGGGCCGTGCGCCGTCCGAAACGAGGTCTGCGCCGGGCAGCAGCTCAGCGCCCCACGCGCCGGAGCGCCCACTGATTCGTCCTGGCTTGGAAGGTGTGGACGGTGATTGTATGGCGGCGGAGGCGAGGTCAGACGAATCGCACGTGCGGCTTCACCCTGTCTGCCGCACTGACCACTTGCCGCGATTCGGAGAGACCCGGGAAATCGCACCGAAACAGAAAAGGCCGTATCTGACGTCGCAAGTTTAAATATCCGAAGTGACTGTTCACTCAGCTTTTGATCAGGAGGTGTGCGTGGAAAAATGCCGCGCGGTGCTCCAGGATTATGTGATCAGTCGAAGGATGCTTCTCGTTACGCTGATCGTCGCGCTTGCGATCGCGGGTTGCAAACGCGCGACGACTGCAGTGCCTCGGGCGGACCCGAATGGGTGCGGGGACCCGATTGGCAGCATTGAGGGCTGGCAAGTCGCGACGCCTGAGAGCGTGGGCCTGTCGAAGGCCGCGCTCTGCCCGATGGTCAAGTGGCTCGCCGAATCGAAGCTTGACAATGTTCACGCGGTGTTAGTCGTACGCCATGGAAAGCTGGTGTTCGAGCAATACTTCACGGGGGACGATGAGCATCTGGGGAGCAAGGCCGGAATCGTGACATTTGGGCCAACCGTTCGCCATGACGAGCGTTCGGTAAGCAAGAGCGTGGTATCGCTGGTGATGGGAATTGCGATCGATCACGGTTGGATCAAAAGCATCGAGGCCCCGATATTCTCGTTCTTTCCGGAGTACACCAGCCTCAGCACTCCGGAGAAAAACCGCATCACGATTCGCGATTTACTTACGATGTCTTCAGGGCTTGAGTGGCATGAGGAAGATGTTCCCTATACGAGTCCCGACAACAGTGAAATCGTGATGGACCGCTCCTCCGATCCTACGCGCGCCGCGTTGGCGCCTGACCTGGTCGCGGCGCCGGGCAAGATCTGGAACTACAATTCCGGATCGACGGAGTTGCTAGGCGCGATTCTGAAGAAAGCAACGGGAAAGGCCGTCGACCAGTTGGCGGCCACGCTGTTATTCGCACCCCTCGGGATCACCGATTTCACCTGGTACAAACATCCGAACGGCAGCCCGCACGCGGCAGGGGGCCTTCGATTGCGCCCCCGGGATCTCGCGAAGATAGGACAGCTGATTCTTCAGCGAGGGTCATGGAACCGAACGCAAGTGATCTCCTCGGCGTGGATCGATGCGGCCACCGCGCCGCACATCATGGGTGAGGTTCTGTTTTTTTACGGATACCAGTTCTGGCTAGGCCGCTCGCTGGTCAATGGCCACGAAGTGAAATGGACCGCCGCGGTGGGGCTCGGCGGACAGCGACTGTATGTTATACCGGAGCTCGACATGGTGGTCGCCCTAAACTCGGGGATGTACGCGAGCGATCGGCAGGGCCGGGTCGCCCTGCAAGTTCTCGATCGCTACGTGATGCCCGCAGTCGAGCACTCCGGATAGGGCTCCGAGGATATCTGAAATCGAGATACCGTGTGGTAGTGGAGAACGATTTGAGCCCTGAGAAACCGCAGAAATCCTTAGCTTCTTCACTCCGAAATGTTTCTCGTATCGGCTGTTTCGGTACCGTTTGATCCTTGTGATCTGGCTTGTCTTGCAGGTCGCGTGGGCGCTCAGCGCGGCCACGAATACCATCCTCGGCGCGATCAAGTCGGCCGACTAGCAATGTGTCTGCGATGGAACTCAGGAGTTCTTGGGTCCAGCCGCATCTCGCGAGACTCACGCGCGCCGTCAGACTTGGTAGTCGTCTCTATCGCGAGGCGCGAAGATGTAGTGGCGTGGTCTCGGATGGATAGATTAGCTCACCCGAGCCGTGTTGGACCGGTCATGTGTGGTCAGTTTGTCCAGGCAGACCCGAGGATCACTTTGCAAAAATCAGTGCGTTGGAAATGCTGGTCCTTAAGTGCAAGCACATCATCATTCACGGTGCCGAAAGTGCTGTCCGGCCGGTGCTTCATACCCCGATAGAAGGCATCGATGATGTTCTTCTTGAAGCTCGTCCCGCGCGGGTGAGCAGCGACCACGGTCTCTCGATCCTCCGCCTTAAACTGATCATAAGCGATTCCGAGAACATCCATTTCGACACCAGCCGTAACCAGCGCCACCTCCGCCTTCATGTGTTCCGGAATCCCAGGCGTCGTGTGCAGAGCGATTGCAGTCCAGACGGTCTCAATCGACTCCTCAGGCAAGCCGTAACTTCGCAGGAAGTTGCGAGCTGCGTTCGCTCCGTCGACTTCGAACCGCAACTGCGAGTCGCGGTACGCTTCGGTCAAGGCGAGATCGTGAAACATTGCACCGACATAGAGCAGCTCGGGGTCGTAGCGCAGGCCTCTGCGTTGACCCGTGAGGGCGCCGAATAAAAAGACTCGTGAGGAATGGTGGAATAGCAGGTCCGGTTCTTTGTCGCGTATCAGCTCGGTCAAATCACGCGCCATCTTGCTGTCCGGGATCTTAATGCCAGCTACTGTAGGAGACATTTTTCACTCACCTCCGGTCTTTGATGTCGCGCCGCGTCAGCTGCGTGGTTTCTCCATTCAGGCAGGCTGAGGACCAGTCCTACGCGTCGCTTTGCCGTCCAGCGTCGTACTTCCTGGAGGTGCTGTTCGTCTGCCGTTTGCCACCTCACCAGGTCTCTCGACCTTGTACTTCTATTGGTGGTTCAAATTCCAAGTGGAGCGGACAACCCGCTACTAGACTTTTGTCGAGATCAGCGCTGTTTCGCGGCGACGCGGAGTTAGGCTGTGTCAATAAACGTCGCACTCATGCCGGGCCAGTAGGCTGGAGAACAACCACCGGGATCTGCCGCGAACCCGCTCGCTTCTGGTAGTCGTCGTAAGGCGGATACATCGCCGCCATCTTCTTCCAGCCGTGCGTTCGTTCATCGCCGCTTGCGGTGCGTGCACGGGCGCGCATTCGCTTTGAGCCGACCCAGATTTCGCACTCCGGATTCGCCTTCAGATTCACGTACCAGCCCGGGTGGGTCGGCGCGCCGCCCTTCGAGCCGATGATGACGTATTTCCCATCCATCTCCTGATAGAGAAGCGGCAGCGGTCGGAGCTTGCCGCTCTTCGCGCCGCGCGCGATTAGGAGCAGCGTCGGCAGCGGGCCCGGCCCACCCCCTACGGTTGAATCCCACAGATGAGCCTTGTCGGGATCGGAGAGATATAGTTCCACATGGTCCCTCAGCCACTTCGGCATTCCTGCCGGGAGCTTCTCGTACTGTTCCTTCTCGCTCATAGTGGTCTCCTTTCGGCATTCGAGATCTCACGATCTGCGAAGTTGGGGCCTATCACTATTCTGCAGCGCCCGGAGTTGCTCCAGTAGAATTGCCACAGACGCAAACGCGACTACGAAATTGCACGCTAGCGCAAGTGTCATCGTATTGTTTCAGTGCACGAACGACCGCTTGCAGAAATCCCTTGGGCCATCACGGCACCCGTAGCGCGATTGATGCTCAGCTTCCTGCGGCGAGTTTGTCCGCCGTTTTGGTGTCGAAATCGCTCGCGTCGTGGCGCTCGTGCAACTGGCTCGACGGCTCTCCGAAAACTCGATTGACCATCCGTCCTCGCTTTACGGCCGGGCGCTTGATGAGCGTGTCCGCCCAGCGATGCACGTTCTTGTAATCTTGCGCGCTCAGGAACTCGCCTCCTCCATAGAGCTCGCCCTTCGCCAGCGCGCCATACCAAGGGAAGATGGCCATATCGGCGATCGTGTAGGCGCTTCCCGCGATATACTCACTCTGTGCGAGTCGTTGGTCGAGCACATCGAGTTGTCGCTTCACCTCCATGGCATACCGATCGATTGCATATTCGATTTTTTCCGGAGCATACGCGTAGAAGTGGCCGAATCCGCCGCCCAGGTAGGGCGCGCTTCCCATTTGCCAAAATAGCCATGACCAGCATTCGGCGCGCCCGCCGACCTCTCCTGGTACGAACGCGCCGAACTTCTCGGCCAGATAGAGTAGGATCGCGCCCGACTCGAAAACCCTGATCGGCATAGGACCGCTGCGATCTACCAGTGCCGGAATCTTGGAGTTCGGGTTAACGGCGACGAAGCCGCTGCCGAACTGATCGCCAGCTCCGATATTAATCAGCCATGCGTCGTACTCCGCGCCAGTGTGGCCGAGGGCCAGGAGTTCCTCCAACATTATCGTCACTTTCACGCCGTTGGGCGTGCCGAGTGAATAGAGCTGGATGGGATGGCGGCCTACGGGCAGCTCCTTGTCGTGCGTCGGCCCGGCGATGGGGCGGTTGATGTTTGCGAACCGGCCGCCGCTCGCCTTGTTCCACGTCCAAACTTTAGGGGGGATATACTCGCTCATCTCTCTTATACTCACCTTTCTCTCAGCAAGTTTACCCGGAAAAGCCCCGATGTGTCACACTGGAAACAGCCGTATAAGGCGGACGGCGGAAGACCGCTGAGACTCCAAACAAACTATGAGAGGAGTGAAGATGAAGCACAATCCCAAAGCGCGCGCGCGGGTAAAGGAGAGCGTGTCTCACCTTCGCTGCTGCAGCGCATCCAGCCCGACGCCGCCGGGATCGACCGCGGACAGAACGGCCACTTCGTGGCGGTGTTACCCGAGCGCTGAGGTCTCGCTGCATTGATTTTGACAATTTTCTCTACGGCAGCGATTGCTGACAGCGGGCGGCGGCTCGGTGTGGTCCTCTGGCAAGGTATCACGCGCCAGGAGAGTGATTGCTTTGCAAATGCCGATTCGCGTTGCTACTCAGCGGTGCCGTTGATCGCGTTCGCCAAATCCATCACCTTACCGAGCGTCGCAATTTTCTCGCGAAGGCTATGCCCCATCGGCGCGACGCGCAGCCTCGTGACGCCCGCGTTCTTGTAGGCCTGAATTCGCTCGCGCACCATCTCGGCGTTGCCCAGGAGATTCGCCTGAACCACCATCTCTGAAGGTACCGTCGCAATGGCTTCGGTACGCTTTCCCGCGATCCAGAGACGCTGCACTTCGCGGGCAACCGCCTCCCAACCGGCCCGTTTGAATGCGTCGTTGTAGAAGTTCGTCCTCGCAGACCCCATTGCACCGAGCGTAAAAGCCATCGCGGGCTTCAACGGCTCCACGAGCACATCAAGATTATCGCCGAACGCGACCGTGCCGCCGACCTCAATCTCGATGCCGGCCAGGCTGCGCCCAGACTTTTCGGCGCCCCGGCGCAGATAGTCGAGGTGAGCTGCTGCGTGTTCCGGCATAAACGACGTGCCGAGCCAACCATCGGCCACCGCACCCGTATATTCCAATGCTTGGGGTTTGAGGGTCGCCAAGTAAATCGGAATATTGGAATTGCCGGGATGTGACAACCTGAGCGCCTTGCCTTGTCCGCCCGGCAACGGCAATTCGTGATATTTGCCATGATACTCGATCTTTTCGCCGGCGAACGCCAGTTTAATGATCTCTACGGTTTCTCTGAGCCGTGTCAGCGGCGCTTTGAATGGCTGGCCTTGCAGGCCTTCGACAACCTGCGGACCGCTCGTCCCGAGGCCCAGGATGAAGCGATCTTTGCTGATGGCAGCCATCGTCAGCGCTGTCATCGCTGTCATCGCGGGCACCCGCGCGCTGATCTGCATGATGCCGGTGCCGAGGCGGATCCGGCTTGTGCGCGCGGCGAGGTAGGCAAGCGGTGCAATCGCGTCCTGCCCCCATGCTTCGGCGGTCCAGACCGCATCGATGCCGAGCTTTTCCGCCTCGACGACGTATTCGACCTGTTCGTCGAAGTCGCGTCTTTGGCCCGAGGCCGCACCGCCGATCCCAATGCTGACTTTCATAGATCGCCTCTTCCCGTTGGTCATTGTTGAGAAGAAGCTAACGAAACGAAGGCGACCTGAATATGGGTCTCACAAAGGTAATGACCGCTTTGATGTCAGAAGTTAGCCAAGTTCGGGTTTTGGCATATGTCCCGATGTGGCTAATTTCGGTCAGTTTGCCCCTCGGAGGGGCAAACTCCAAAAAGCCCGGTTCCTCTGGGACACCGGAGCGGCGTCCCGCTGCTATTGATGAGTTCGCCGAGCGACCGAGATCGCGTCCCTTTACTCGATTCCAGTCGCCCGTCACGGTTCCGGTTAGCCCATTCGCACGATGACCTTGCCAAAGTTTTTTCCATCGAGCATGCCGACGAAGGCTTCTGGGGCCCTCTCCAGACCATCTACGATGTCTTCGCGGTAACGGACGTGGCCGTCCGCGACTAGCGCGCCTACTTCGCGCAAGAATTGAGTAAAATATTGCTCGACAAACTCAGCGTAAATAAATCCACGCAGGGTCAGGCTCTTCGACAAGATCTGGCGCATTGTCGCTGGGAGACGATCGATGCCGTCGGGGTGACCGACGCTGTTGTATTGAGCAACCAGGCCACAGACTGGTATGCGGGCGAAACTGTTGAGCAGCGGAAGCACCGCCTGCCAAACCGCCCCACCACCGGTTTCGAAATAGACGTCAATTCCCTTCGAACAGGCCTTGGCCAATTGAGCTGGAAAATCCGAGGCGTGGTGATCTATCGCTGCGTCGAACTCGAGCTCGCTTTGGACGTATCCGCATTTCTCTGGTCCGCCAGCGATGCCGACTACTCTAGCCCCACCGAGCCGCGCAAGCTGGCCAACCAGCGAACCGACGGGTCCGCTTGCTGCTGCGATCACGAGGGGAGAGCGGGATAATGATGGCGGCGGTCGTCACGCAACGACCGCCTCATTTGAGCCGGCGCAAGTTCTCCTCGTGAGATTCCCGCGAGATTCGATACGCGCCGATCACGGCGACCGAGGCCAGGTACAGAAGGAACAA
>DASXMJ010000232.1 GCA_036495685.1 Candidatus Binataceae bacterium
CGCCGAGGTTTACCTCAACGTGCAGGGTGATTTGCCGTTCCTCGATCCCGCCGACCTAGATGCGCTCGCGACCCCGATGCGAACCGATCCGTCGATCGCGATGGCGACCCTCGGTACGCCAATCGTGGATCAGCAGGAATGGACCAATCCGAACGTGGTGAAAGTTGTCCGCGGCGCGCAGGGCAACGCGCTGTATTTTTCGCGCGCCTCGATTCCCTATCCGCGCGACACCGAAGCAATCCCTGCGGTCGCGCTGCGTCACATCGGCGTATACGCCTATCGGCGCGAGTTCTTGCTCCGGTTTGCGGCCCTGCCTCAGGGGGTGCTGGAGCGAATCGAAAAACTCGAGCAACTCCGCGCGCTCGAAAATGGCTACGCAATCCGGGTGGTGCCTTCCGTGGCGCCATCGCTTGAGATAGATACTGCAGAGGACCTTGCCAGGGCCCGGGCTCAGGCGTCTTCGGCGCATAGGTAGGGGGGAAGAAGTCATCATGGTGGAGCGCGGGAAAACCAAATTCATTTTCGTAACGGGCGGGGTGGTCTCTTCGCTGGGGAAGGGACTGGCGGCGGCGTCGCTGGGTGCGCTCCTGGAAGCGCGCGGCCTCAAGGTCACGATGCTCAAGATGGACCCCTACATCAACGTCGACCCCGGAACGATGAGTCCGACTCAGCACGGCGAAGTGTTCGTCACCGACGACGGCGCAGAGACCGATCTCGACCTCGGCCACTATGAACGCTTCGTGCAGACCCGGATGAGCAGGCGCAACAACTGCACCACCGGACAGATCTACGACACGGTGATCCAGAAAGAACGACGCGGCGACTATCTGGGCGCAACCGTGCAGGTCATCCCGCATATCACCGATGAGATCAAACGGCGGATTCTGGCGGCGGCGGAAGGCGCCGATCTCTGCATCGTCGAGATTGGGGGTACGGTTGGCGATATCGAGAGCTTGCCGTTCCTCGAAGCGGTGCGGGAATTTCGCTGGGACTTGGGGCGCGAGAACGTCATCTACGTTCATCTGACCCTGGTGCCATTCATCAAGACCGCGGGCGAGGTAAAGACCAAACCCACCCAACACAGCGTGAAAGAACTGACCGGGTTGGGAATCCAGCCGGACCTGCTGATCTGCCGCTGCGACAAGCAGATCGACCAGAAAGTCAAAGCCAAGATCGCGCATTTTTGCAACGTCGAGGAGAATTGCGTCATTTCCGATCCCGATGCGGAAACCATTTACGCAATGCCGCTGCAGTTGTCCGAGGAAGGACTCGATCAACGCGTGGTCGAAAAACTCAACATCTGGACGGGGGCGCCCAACCTCAGCAAGTGGCGCCGCGTGGTGAAGGCCTCGCAGAGTCCCAGGGTCACCGTAAACATCGCGGTGGTCGGGAAATACGTCGACCTTGGCGATTCTTACAAGAGCCTGCACGAGGCAATCGCGCACGGGGGAATCGCCAACGAGGCCAAGGTCAACATCGATTACGTCGACGCCGAGGAACTGGAGAAACAGAACGTCGAGGAACGCCTGGGGCAGGCGCACGCGATTATCGTTCCCGGCGGCTTCGGCGCGCGCGGCACCGAGGGCAAGATGCGTGCGGTGCGTTTCGCGCGCGAAAACCAGGTGCCGATTCTCGGGATCTGCTTCGGCCTCCACATGATGGTGATCGAGGCCGCGCGCAATCTGCTCGGGATTAAGCGGGCCAACTCGAGAGAGATTGCGGAAGACACCCCGGACGCCGTGATCGATCTGATGGGTACCCAGAAGGAAGTGACCAAGAAGGGCGGTACCATGCGCCTGGGCGCGTACCCCTGCACCATCAAGCCCGGAACGCTGACCGCTTCGGTGTACCGGCGCACCAAGATCTCGGAGCGCCATCGTCATCGCTACGAGGTCAACAACGCCTACCTCGATCGGTTGGAAAAGGTCGGATTGGTAGCGACCGGAACGTGGCCGGACGGCAACCTGGTGGAGATCATGGAGCTCAAGGGGCATCCGTGGTTCATCGGCTGTCAGTTCCATCCGGAGCTGAAATCGCGTCCGCTCGACTGCCATCCGCTGTTTCGCGGCCTGGTGCGCGCCGCGATCGAGCGGCGTGCACGCGCCGGCAAAAAGCTCGCGACCGTCAGGGAGCTTAGAACCGCCTCGTGAAAGTTGCCGAAGTCAGCGCCGGCGAAGTGGTCTTTGGTGGCGCGAGCCTTGCGCTAGTTGCCGGCCCCTGCGTGATCGAGAGTGACGAATCGAGCATTCGCCACGCGGTCCAGCTCGCGGAGATAACCCGCAAGGCGGGATTTCCCTTTGTCTTCAAGAGTTCATTCGACAAAGCGAACCGCACCAGTCACCAATCATTTCGCGGTCCCGGGATGGACAAGGGCCTCGAGATTCTTGCCCGGGTCAAGCGCGAACTCGGTGTTCCGCTGCTCACCGATATTCACGAGGTGAGCCAGGCGAAACCGGTGGCGGAGGTGGTCGACATTCTGCAGGTCCCGGCGTTTCTGTCGCGCCAGACCGATTTGATTCAGGCGGCGGCCGCGACCGGACGGGTCGTGAATATCAAGAAAGGGCAGTTCCTGGCGCCCTGGGACATGAAGTCGGCAATCGCGAAGGTAGAGAGTGCTCGTAACCACAATATTTTGCTTACCGAGCGTGGTGTGAGTTTTGGGTACAATAACCTGGTCAGCGACTTCCGCGCTCTAGTGGTCATGCGCGGCTTCGGCTACCCGGTTATTTTCGATGCGACCCACTCGGTGCAACTACCCGGCGCCGCAGGCGAGCATTCGGGCGGCCAGCGAGAGTTCATTGCCCCGCTGGCGCGTGCGGCGGTGGCGGTAGGTGTGGACGGAATTTTCATGGAAGTCCACGAAGATCCCGACCACGCGCTGAGCGACGGCGTTAACTCGCTTCGGCTGGACGCACTAGCGGGTCTGCTGACCGACTTAAAGCGGCTTCACCAGGCAACTCGCGGATAAGTTTTCAAAGCGCGACCCTTGGCTTGCGAACTGCCCGTTCCTCGCGCCAGTGCTGCCTATCATCTCTGCCAGGGGACTGGAAAACACCGGTGTCAAAGCGGACCGATTTATCACCAGAACCGCCGCACGCGCGCCGCGTCAGGAAATGCCGACCTGGTAAGGCGTCCGACGACCCTTCGGTTTACTTGGAAAAATCCCCTTGATACCTTGATCGAACGGAGCGTGAAATGAGTCCGAGACGAATCGCCAGGGCGCTGGCGGGGTTCGGTGCAGTCGCGCTCCTGATACTTTTGGGCGTAACGGTATGGGTAGTTCGGCATCGGCACGACGCCCAGGCAATACAGAAAGTGGCCGGATTGGTTCCTGGTTCCCTGCTTCACGCCCATAATTTCCATTGGACCCAGATGAAAGGGGGCACGCCTCAATGGGTCTTGACCGCCTCCGATGCCGCCTATTCAGGTGACAAGTCCGCGCTGGTCCTGACTGATGCCGACGTGGCGATGACGTCAGACGATGGAAAACCAGTAAAAATAAAGGCACCACACGCGGTTCTTCACATGAACGGCAATCACGTGAACCGCGCCGATCTGAGTGGCGGCACGGTTATCAATTACGGCGATTTCACCGTGACGACCGAATCCGCCAGCTTCTTGCCCGACATCGATAAGGTGGAAGCGCCCGGGCAGGTGACCCTGGAAGGTGAAGGGGTCAAGGTAATCGGGATCGGACTCACGGGGAATTCCAAGACTCGCGTGTTCCAACTGAATCAACAGGTGAGCACCGAAATCACTCCCAAGAAGGACAGTGGCAAGGCCAACCAAAGCTGAGGCGCTGCTCTCGTCGCATCGATACTGGAGCATTTTGATCGCGGCGATGGTGACACTGGGTGTGGTGGTACCGTGCGCGGTGCGCGCGCAAGACCTAGCGCCATCAGGCAGTGCGGGAGCCTCGATTCGGTCAGGCCCGTCGGCAAGCCCGCCCGCACCCGAAGCCGGTTCGGTCGACGATTTCGACCAGGGCCCGGACTCCATTCACGTGTACGGCGGCCAACCTGGAGCGACAGCCAGTCCGGGAACCGATACCGGAGCGAGCGGAGCGGCGCCCGCCGAGGCCGCTCCGTCAGCAGAAGCGGCTTCGCTACCGCCGCCAGCAGCGCCTCCGGTCGCGAGTTCGCAGCCCGCGCCCTCAATTCCCGAGGAAACTCCGCCGGTCACCGCCACGGCACCTCCACCGGCTCCGCCGGTGGCAACTTTGCCACCGGCACCCTCGGTCCCGGCTGAAACTGCACCAGTCGCCGCAACAGCACCTCCGGCCTCGCTGCCACCCACGGCTCCTGAAGCCGCGTCTTCGCCCGCGGCGGAAGCTCCCCATCCATCAGAGGTCCGTGTGGAACCGACCACCAATCCGCTTCCGATGCCATCAGCGGAACCATCACCAGCGCCGGTCGCGAGTGGCGCGCCTCCCATTCCGATGGAATCGGGGGGAGCGCCCGCGGTGATTGCTTCGCCCGTTGCGGAATCGCCTCACCCATCAGAAGTCCGCGTGGAACCCACCACCAATTCGCTTCCGATGCCGTCGGCGCAATCATCACCGGCGCCGGTCGCGAGCAGTCCACCTCCTGTTCCGATGGAATCGGGAGCCGCCGCGACTGCTTCACCAGCAGCTCCGGTGGTTGCGGTAGCTCCAGTGGCCGCCGTTCCTCCCGTGGCGGCCGCGACGGCGGCTGCTGCGGCGGTGGTCGCCGTGCCAGCGCCCGAGACGAGTGCGGCTGCTTCGCGGTTGGTGCCAGCCGCCCCGGCATCTCCCGCGCCGGTGATGCCGGTGGCTGCCGCGGAAACGGCGACGCCTGCGGTGGCTCCGGTTGCGGCAGCACCCGAAAGATCCGCTCCCGTCGAGACCCGCAAGGCGTCATCCGGGAAAGATCGACCCAGGCCGCAGAGCGACAAAGAACCGACCACGATGGCATCCAATGAGCCCAACCAGGGAGCGTTCCCGGGAATGCAGTTTTCCAGCGGCAAGGAGCCCATCCACATTACCGGGAATTCGATGTCTTTCGACCAGAACAAAAGATCCGTGCTGTGGTCGGGGCGGGTTCACGTGAACAACGGAAACAGCCAGGTCACCAGCGACACTTTGCGCGTGAATTACGGACAGGACCTACATGACGTCCGAGAAATGATCGCCGACGGCAACGTGCGGATTAGTCAGGGCACGCGCTGGGCGACCGGCGATCATGCGATACTGGACCAGACCAAGCATACCGTGACCCTCACGGGCTCTCCCGTGGTGCATGATGGCGAGGATCAGATTGCGGGTACCAAGATTACGGTGCACCTCGACACCAATCAGAGCGACGTGGAGAACGCGCGCGCCGTGATCTTTCCCAAGGAATCCAAGCCCTCCGTTGATGGGGCAGCGACCTCGCGGGGCGTTTCCCCGGCCGTGCAAACACGTGAGCGGCCGCCGCAGGTGCCGCCCGCAATTCAGGGGAGCCCCACCGAAGACAATAACCCCTGAGGCGAAAGGTTAGATGCCGTTAGAGGTAAAACTCGGACAGGATTTGCGACTCCGCCAGCAGCTGGTGATGACACCCCAGTTGCAGCAGGCGATCAAGATTCTGCAACTTTCCCTGCCGGAACTAGAAACCGTCGTGCAAACGGAGCTCGAGCAGAATCCGATGCTCGAACCGCTCGACCAGAGCCCGGCGGAGGCCGCGCGCGAGGCTGAAGCTCCCGACGGAGACGGAGTGGTCGCCGCAGCGGAAGAGGAGCGGCTGGGGGCCGAGCCCGAGGCCACGCCGCCCGACGAGCCGGTCGATGATTGGGAACCCGGCGACGGTGCACCCGAGGGACCCCCCAAGACACTCGAGACCGAAGCTCACGACGCTGCCGTAGAACTGAAGGAACTGGACGGACTCGCCAAACTCGACTGGAACGATTACCTGGAGACCTACTCAAACAACTGGCAGGAAAGCGCACCGGCTGATTCCGAGGACGACCATCGCAGCGCACTCGAGAATACTTCGACCCGTCGTCGCACGCTGGAAGACTATCTTATGTGGCAGCTTGGGCTTACCAGCCTGAGCGAGGCGGACCAGAGAATCGCCGCAACCATCATTTACAACCTCAACGACGGCGGCTATCTCGAGACACCGCTGGACGAGTTGGCGCAGCAGCTGGAGACCACGGCGGGCGAGGTAGAGCGAGTGCTTAAGCGGGTACAGCGCTTCGACCCGCCCGGATGCGCGGCGCGCGATCTTCGCGAATGCCTGCTCCTGCAGCTCGAGAACCTGGGAATGGAGGGATCGCTCGCGGCGCGGATCGTTCGCGAGCGCTTAGACCTTCTGGAGAAACATCGTTACACCGAAATCTCCAAACAATTTGGCGTGAGCGTGGAGATGGTCGGACAGGCTCACAAGATAATCGCGATGTTGGAGCCCAAGCCGGGACGCGATTACGGCGGCGAAGAGCCCACTTACGTCGTGCCCGACGTCTACATTCATAAGATCGGCAACGACTACATCGTGACGCTCAATCGCGATGCGGTGCCACGTCTCAGGATCGCAGGCTACTACCAGCGCGTGATGAACGATAGCAACTCGGCGCCGGAGACCCGCGAATATTTGCAGGAGCGGCTGCGCTCGGCGAAATGGCTGGTGAAGTCCATCTACCAGCGCCAGCAGACGATCTTCAAAGTAGCCAATTCGATCGTCAAGTTTCAGCGGGCCTTCTTCGATCATGGCATCAGTCAGCTGAAGCCGCTGGTGCTCAAGGATGTGGCGGAAGACATCGGAATGCATGAATCCACCATCAGCCGGGCCACCGCCAACAAGTACGCGCATACCCCGCAGGGAATTTTCGAGCTGAAATTCTTCTTTACCTCCGGCGTCAAGGGGGCGAGCGGCGAAGATGTCAGCGCGGAGACCGTGAAGGAGCAAATTCGTGCGCTGGTGACGGCGGAGGAACCCCGCAACCCCCTGTCAGACCAGGCGATCGCGGAGCTGCTGCGAGCGAAGCAAATCAATATCGCGCGTCGGACCGTCGCCAAGTATCGCCAGGCGCTCGGAATCCTGCCGTCGGCCAATCGCAAACAGGTCGGATGAAGATTACCGGCCCAAAGGCGAAACCCAATGAAGAACAAGGTCGAAGGGAAGCGCAGAAAGGTGATGCGTAAGCAGCAGCGTGCGGCGCGCGGCCCGGTTGCCACCACGGTGACCGTCACTTTTCGCCACGTCGCTCCGAGCAGCGCCGTGCGTGGCTACGCGGAACGCAAATTCGCGCATCTGGGGAAGTTCCTCAAACGCGCATGTGAAGCCCACGTGATACTCTCGGTTGACAAATACCGCCAGCACGGCGAAGTTACTGTCAAATCGGGCCGATTGTCGGCGACTGCGGAGCAGGAGTCGAAGGATCTTTACTCGGTCATCGATCTGCTTGAGGATAAAATCGTCCGCCAGCTTACTCGGCATCTGGAGAAACTAGCGACCAACAAGGTGCGCACCCTTTCCGCCGGCGAGATTCTCAGCGAAGCAGAGGAGAGCGAGGCGTGAGGCGGCCACCGGCCCACTTGAAAAGCACCATCTGATGAAAATCACCGAAATCCTCGCTCCCGAAATGGTCCTCCCCGAGCTGAAGGGAAGCACCAAGGACCAAGTGCTCAAGGAACTCGCGCAGGGACTGGCGGCCAAATACCCAGGCATCAAGCTCGAGGACTTGATCGCCGTACTGAGCGAGCGCGAGCGGCTCGGCTCGACCGCGATTGGCGACGGGATCGCGATCCCGCACGGCAAGCTGCGCGGGGCCAACAAGATCATCGGCGCTTTCGGACGTCATCGCGAGGGCGTGGATTTCGAATCGCTGGACGGCAATCCGACCCATATTTTCTTCGTCCTGGTCGCGCCCGAGGATTCTGCCAGCCTGCACCTGAAAGCGCTTGCGCGAGTTTCCCGGCTGCTCAAGGACGACGCTTTCCGGGCGCGCCTGATCGAGGCCGCCGATTCAGCCGAAATCTACCGGCTCATCAAGGAAGAGGACAACAAGTATTGAGCGCCTAGTACCGCCTGCCGCGCTCCGCGGGAAATGCCGATGGCTCCGGCTTTGAACAGCTCCCGGCTCATCATCGTGACGGGAGTGTCCGGCTCGGGCCGCGCCTCGGCGCTGCGCGTGCTCGAAGACCTGAGCTTCTACTGTGTCGACAACCTGCCGGTCGGACTGGCGTTGGAGGTCGTGCGCCTCACCGAGGGCCGCGACCCGGCACTGTCCGGTGTCGCGCTGGGCATCGACCCGCGCGAGCGCATGTTCTTTCCGCAGTGGCCGCGGATTTTTGCAGATCTCGAGCGCAACGGCATATACCCGGAAGTAATCTTCCTGGATGCAGCTGATGAAGTGCTGGCGCGACGCTATTCCGAAACCCGCCGCCCGCACCCGATGGCCGAGGGCGGCCTGACGGTGGCCGAGGGAATTCACAGCGAACGCATCGCGCTCGCCGAACTGCGCGACCGCGCCAATCGCATCATTGATACCACGACCCTGACGATTCACGAATTGCGCGAGGTGGTTACCGCCGCGGTTTTAAGCGCGGCGACCGGCTCGCGAATGGCGATTTCGATCGCATCGTTCGGATACAAATACGGCGTTCCGGTCGGGATGGATATCATCCTCGACGTGCGCTTCCTGCCCAATCCGTTTTTCGTGGCGGAGCTCAAGCACCTGGATGGACACGACATCCGGGTGCACGAGTTCGTCATGGCGGAGCCGGAGGCGCGCCGCTTTCTCGATGAAGTGGTGGGGCTCCTCCAATTTCTGCTGCCGCTCTACCAACGCGAGGGCAAAAGCTACCTGATGGTAGGCCTCGGCTGTACCGGGGGACGGCATCGCTCGCCGGTGCTGGCGCGAGAACTCGCCGAGCGGCTGCTCAAGCTTGGTTTCGAGTCCACGGTCCGCGATCACCACATCAAGAAATAGCGGCCGAGCAGGAATCCGCGCACCGGGTGTGCGCGGAACGGGCGTGGAATTCAGCTCATGATGGAGCCGGCGTCCACGTTGATGGTCTGGCCGGTCAGCCCTGCCGATGCATCGCTGACCAGGAACAGTGCTACGCGAGCGCATTCCTCCTCGCTCGCCATCCGGTTGAGCGCCGACTGCGAGAGGAACTGCGCACGAATTTGCTCGTAGGGGACCTTCATTGCCTGGGCGCGCGCGTGCATCACGCGTTCGATACGATCGCCCGCGATCGGCCCCGGGCAGATGCAGTTGCAGCGGATTCCGTGCGCGCCCCATTCACCGGCGATGGTTTGGGTAAGCCCGAGCATCGCCCACTTCGATGCGGCGTACGGCGAGCGCATCGGGTAGCCGCGGCGTCCCGCTCCCGACGAAATGTTCAGGATGTGACCGGAGCGTTGCTTATCCATGGTCGGGAGCACGGCGCGCGCTGCGAGCCACGCGCCGGTCAGGTTGATATCGATAGTTTCCTGCCATTCCGCCAGCGACATATCCGGAATGCGCTTGGTCGGACCGGCGATGCCCGCGTTGTTGACGAGAATATCGATGCGGCCGAACGCCTTGAGCGTCAACTCCGCCATCCCCGCGCAGTCGGCTTCCTTCGACACGTCGGTTCGAGCAAAGGTGCTCGTGGCACCGAGCTGGTTTAAAGCGTCGACGGTCTCCTTGAGCGGCTTCTCGGTGCGGGCCGCGACGACCACCTTAGCTCCGGCGCGTCCATAGGAGAGGGCGATTTCCCTGCCGATGCCGTAACCGCCGCCGGTGACGATAGCAACCTTGTCCTTCAACTCGTTCATCCGCGGAGACTCCATTAAACTGCGCTCGCTAGGCGCCTAATCATCGAAACTGTAATAGCATAGCCCGCCGGCCACAAACCTAGGTTAATTTTCACCTGAGCGGCGTTGTCCAGCTTGTCTCGTTGAGCCGCCCGCCCGTATCATGATTGAGTCGTTCCGATGGCAGCCGCACCTACCTTGAAAGAATCCCGCGAGAATCCCGCCGGTGGAAGTGGGCTGTGGTTGAACGTTCTCAAGGTCGTGGTCGTGGCGATCATCGCCGGGGGCTCGCTGTGGCTGCTGCTGGCGCACACCGAATGGTTCGAGGATCCGAAGCAGGTCAAACTCGAGGTCCTGGCGTGGGGCGCGTGGGGGCCACTGGTTTACATGATGCTCTACGCGGTCGGTCCTTCGTTCCTGGTGCCGGGCGCGGTGATGACGATCGCGGGCGGACTTGCCTTCGGTACGCTGTGGGGATCGGTCTATTCGCTGATTGGTGCCAATGTCGGGGCGGTAGTCGCGTTCGGAGCGGGACGTTTTCTCGGACGGGGATTCGTCGAGAACGTGGTGGGGAAACGATTTGACGCGATGCTCGAACGAATCGCCCGACACGGCTTTCACATCATCCTGTACCTTCGTATGGTCCCGGTGATTCCGTACAATGCGCTCAATCTGATCGCCGGCGCCTCGCGCATAGGTTTTCGCGACTACCTGTGGGCCAGCGTGATCGGGATGATTCCGGGGACCATCCTGTTCGCGTTTCTGGGCGATGCGCTGTGGCATCCGCTCTCACCACGCTTCTTTCTTGCGCTGCTGCTAATCGCCACTTCGGTGGGATGCGGCGAGTTGTGGCGACGGCGGTCAGCCGTGAAGATCGAAGTCTCAGAGACTAAGGAATCCATTGCCTGATGGGCAGTGAGCTTCGCGGCTGCTCGGAAGCCAGCGGAGTTTCCCCCCTTCTCTCTGCCCGTGTCAGCTGCGGATTTCCGATCTTCTACGTGCCGCTCTCCCAGCTTTCCAGGTACTTCTTCTGTTCGGCGGTCAACGTATCGATCTTGATGCCCATGGAGGCCAACTTGACCCCGGCGACTTCGTCTTCGATCTCGATCGGCACGTCATGGACCTTGATCGCGAGCGCGTCGCTCTTGGCGGCCCACTCCGATGCCAGCGCCTGCGTTGCGAAGCTCATATCCATCACTTGTGCTGGATGCCCCTCGGCGCACGCCAGGTTCACCAGCCGGCCCTGTCCAAGCACGTAGACCACGCGCCCGCTCGGGAGATGGTAGGCATCAACGTTCTTGGTAATCTCGTGCTCGATTTTTTTGGCGGTGTCGTTCAGGTAGGCCATATCGATTTCCACGTCGAAGTGGCCGGAATTGCACAGCACTGCCCCGTCCTTCATCAGGCTGAAATGCTGTGAGGTCAGCACGTGTTTGTCGCCCGTGGCGGTGATGAAGATATCGCCAAGCTTAGCTGCTTCGGCCATCTTCATGACGCGCAGCCCGTCCATCGCCGCTTCAAGCGCGCGTACCGGATCAACCTCGGTGACGATTACGTCGGCCCCCAGTCCGCGCGCGCGCGTGGCGATCCCTCTGCCGCACCAGCCATAGCCACCAACTACCACCACCGATCCCGCGATCAGGAGCCCGCTGGCGCGGATGATGCCGTCGAGGGTTGATTGGCCGGTGCCGTAGCGATTGTCGAACATGTGCTTGGTCTGCGCGTCGTTGACCGCGACGACCGGGATGCGTAGGGCGCGGTCCTTTTCCATCGCACGCAGCCGGATAACCCCGGTGGTAGTCTCCTCCATGCTCGCACGGACTTCCGGGGCGCGATCCTTGTATTCGGTGTGCAGCAGGCTCACCAGGTCGGCACCGTCATCCATCGTGATGGTCGGCCGACGCTCGAGTACCGCACGCAGGTGACTGTAGTAGGTGTCGCGATCCTCGTTGTGAATGGCGTAGGTCGGAATGTCGTATTCCTTCACCAGCGCCGCGGCAACATCGTCCTGGGTCGAGAGCGGGTTCGACGCACAGCAGAATACCTCCGCGCCGCCGGCCCTGAGCGCGCGCAGCAGGTTGGCGGTTTCGCAGGTGATGTGCAGGCACGCGCCGAGGCGCTGGCCCTTGAGCGGCAGCTCCTTGAAAAAACGCTCGCGGATACGGCGCAGAACCGGCATCTGGCGCTCGGCCCATTCGATTCGCTTGAAGCCTGCAGCCGCCAAACCGAGATCGTGGACGTCATATTCCTGAACGGCGTGCGCGCTGGGGCGGGCCTTGGACACGAGTTTTCTTTTGGTTGCAGTCGATGGCATTGGGGTCGGTTCTCCAGAGTTTACTGCTGACGTGGGCTGAAGCTGCGCGCGGGCGTACGTCTAGAAAGCGCTGCGCAGCTTTTCTTTCATGTCGGTGCGCTCCCACGGAAACCACCCGTCGTGGGCCGTGCGACCGAAATGTCCATAGGCGGCGGTCTTCTGGTAGATGGGCCGTTTCAGGTCAAGCTTTCGGATAATTCCGGCGGGGCGAAAGTCAAAGAGCTCGCGCAGCTGAGACGAAAGTTTCGCGTCTGGCACGACACCGGTGTCGAAAGTATCGACCAGAAGCGAGACCGGCTCGGCGACGCCGATTGCGTACGCGACCTGGATCTCGCACTTCTTGGCCAGGCCGGCGGCGACCACGTTCTTGGCGACATAGCGCGCCATGTAGCACGCCGAGCGATCGACCTTGCTCGGGTCCTTGCCCGAGAAAGCGCCGCCGCCGTGGCGTCCGTAACCGCCGTAAGTGTCGACGATGATTTTGCGCCCGGTCAGACCACAATCACCGTGCGGTCCGCCGATTTCGAAACGGCCGGTCGGGTTTACGTGGTAGACCGTCGAGCGGGTCAGATATTTAGCGGGAATGGTGTTCTTGATGAGTTCCTCGATCATGCACTCGCGGATGGTTTCCTGCCTCACTTCGGGAGTGTGCTGGGTGGAGATTACAACCGCGGTGATTTCGGCCGGCTTGCCATCCGCGTAACGTACCGTAACCTGGCTCTTGGAGTCGGGGCGCAGCCAATCAACTTTTTTCTGCTTGCGCATGCTGGCCAGATTTTCCATCAGCCGATGCGCCATCGCGATCGGCAGCGGCATCAGCTCCTCGGTCTCATCGCAGGCAAAACCAAACATCAGCCCCTGGTCGCCGGCGCCCTGTTCCTTGTGAAGTCCTTGGCCCTCGGTGACCCCTTGCGAGATATCGGCGGACTGCGGTTCGATCGCGGTCAGCACCGCGCAGGTGTGTCCGTCGAACCCGCTGGCCGCGCAGTCGTAACCGATCTCAAGCGCGACCCCCCGCGCCAGTTTCACGAAGTCGGGTCGTGCCGTGCTGGTGATTTCTCCCGCCAGCACGATAAGCCCGGTTTTGGCCAGCGACTCGAGCGCGACGCGCGACCCCGGATCCTCTCTCAGCAGCGCATCGACAACGGCATCGGAAATCTGGTCGCACATCTTGTCGGGGTGACCTTCCGAGACTGACTCCGAAGTAAAAAGGAAGTCCTTAAGCGGCATGCGCGATCGCTCCTTGCAACGGCACAACAGAAACCCGCGGATTTCGCAGATGCGCGACGGTCAGAACGAAAAACCCTGTGAAATCTGGCAATTCTGCGGATTCTAGTCTGAGTTTGGTTGCCGATCTAATAACCGACCGGTCAGGTGGAATCAAGGCGCGATGCCGTTAACCTCGTGCGGGCGACTGAAGTCCCGAGGTGCCGACCGAGCTTCGACCCAACCATCCTCTCAAGACAATGAGCGGTGTTTTTCTCGAAACAATGAGCAATCTCTCTTAAGAACCTCACTCTTCGCCAAAACGCTCTTCGAATAGCGTCTCGACTGTCTTGAGCGCATCGCGAGCATCTTCACCCTCTGCGCGAATTTTCACCTTCACGCCCTTCTCGGCACCAAGCATCATCAGGCCGGTTATACTTTTGGCACTGACCTGATTCTTGCCACGCGCGATCGTGATCTTGGAAGAAAAGCGGCCGGCGGCCTGCGCCAGCGTCGATGCGGCACGGAGATGGAGCCCCAGTCGATTTTTGACCTCTGCCGTCGCCTCCACAACGCTCACGGCGTATACGATACGGGCTACGAGGACGCGGGTAAACTGATCGGAGAAATTAAACCCCAACGAGCGGTATCGTAAGGGAGCGCTTATCCGCCGTTGCGCGAGGCGACGCGCGACTCGTGGCGCTTGCGCTCGCCGGAAATTTCAGCGAGGACCAGCTCACGCAGACGTTCTTCGACGAACCGGTCGCGCGTGCTGCCTTCACGCCTGCGCCACGCAGTCTGCTTGATTACCGCCTTCGCCATGTTGCGATGGCCACCGGCGCTGCCGATGTCGGCAAACAGGTTTTTGACTACCTCGCCGGCGTTGTCGCCGCTCATGCCGTAGTTGCGGACCGCGATCACCAGGTTGCTACCCAGCTTTCCTGCCACCGCAACCCATTCCACGCCCTCGAACTGAAGGCAGAAGTCCGCGACCTGCACGATGATGTCGTCGCGCGCGACCTGGCCCAGGTTCAGCACCGCTAGTCCGTCGACGACTTCTATTCGCGCCAGGGCGCGCGAGAGAATTCTGGCGAATTCGGCTGGTAGTTCGGGACGCTCGATCTGCTTGAGCATGTTGTAGTTCGCGATCGGATAGAGCGTCACGAAAGCCTGCAAATCGTCGTCGGTCACGCGTCGCGAGAGCGCCAGCGTATCGCTGCGGATTCCGTAGAGCAGCGCAGTCGCGAGGCGTTCGCTGATGCGCTCGTCGGCGCAAATCAAGTACTCGGTCATGATCGTGGAGGTGGCTCCATACTTGGTGCGGACATCCACAAACGGCGCGTCACTCGACTCGTAGTTCGGATGGTGGTCGATAACGATGTGGGCGCGCGTCAGCTTGTCGCCGAAGAACGGCGGCTGCACATCGACCATCGCAATCTTGTCATACTCGTCCAGTTCCGCGGTCTCGGCCGGCTCGATATCGATCTCGAGCAGATGGACCATGGTGCGGTTTTCCGGACGGGTGACCGGCTTGAAGCTGAACAACGGAGTGGTGAGCTTGTTGCGGCCGAGCAGCGTCCGCAGAGCCATCGCGCTGGCCATCGCGTCGGGATCCGGATCGTCCTGCAATACGATCGCGACCCGATCACCCTCATCGACCAGGGCGCGGAGTTCCTTGAGTTTCTGTTTGGTATATGCCTGATCCATTCAGCGTGGGTGAAACGTTGCCGTTGAGGTCGCGCGGGTCACCGCGCTGAGCTCACGGCTTAACGACACGCAAAGCTCGCGGGCCAGTGCGGGGTGACTTGGATGAATGATAGCGCCCGGGTCGGGCTCCATGCGACTGGGGAGTTACCACAGCATCCTGCCGCGAAGCAATGATGTAGAATAGTTGCCGGAATGGAACATCAGAATTCTTCATCGCCACCGGAAAAATGTGTACTGTGCCGCAGGCCAGTGGGCGACTGGCTTTTGCGCATCAGCGTCGAGGATGCGGCGGGTTTTTCCCAGCGGGCCTTTATCTGCGCGAATTGCGCGGTTAAGCTTCGTCTTGCCTCCGCCAAGAATCGCGATCTGCAAATCGATCCCTGGATTCATGATGCGGTCGCGCGGGTACTGCGCGGGGAGGGTGAGGAATAACCGGGCATGCCGCCAGGCGCACAACCACTCCACCAAATGCCGACCAGCAGCGATGCGTGGCCACACGAGGAAGCGCGGCGGCTTCAGGAGCGCATTCGCGACTATCCTCCGGAGCGTCCGGTCATCTTCGAGAGTGGCTTCGGGCCGTCGGGCCTGCCCCACCTCGGTACCATGTGCGAGGTGTTACGCCCGGCGTACGTGCGCCAGGCGTTTGCGATGATCGAGCCGGCGCGGGCATCGCGTCTCATCGTATTCATCGACGACATGGATGGACTCCGCAAGGTGCCCGAGAATGTTCCACGGCGCGAGGAGCTGGGACAATGTTTAGGGGTCCCGGTCTCGCGTATTCCCGATCCGTTCGGATGCTGCGCCAGCTTCGCCGATCACATGATTGGCCTACTGGGCGAGTTCCTGGCGCCGGTGGAAGTAGAGTACGAGCTGCGGCGTTCGGCCGAGATGTATCGAAACGGCGAATTCGACGAAGGTCTCAAGCGCATCCTGGCCAGACATGACGAGATAGTCGCGATCGTCACGCCCACGCTGCGCGAGGAGAATCGTCCCGGCTGGTCCCCGCTAATGCCGCTGTGCCCCAAGTGCGGAAAAATGATCGAACGCACGGTGACCGCCTATCATCCGGACCGCGGCACCATCGAGTTCACCTGCGAACGGAGCGCGGCCGAGACCGCAGGCTGCGGATGGAGCGGCGAGCAGACCGTCTTCGGGGGCCGCGCCAAGGCGCAATGGAAGGTCGATTGGGCGCTACGCTGGTTCACGCTGGCGGTCGACTACGAGCTCTACGGCAAGGACCTGACCGATTCGGCGCGGCTCTCCGCGGCGATTCTCCGCGTGCTGGGCGGCCGCGCGCCGCTCGGATTTCCCTTTGAGATGTTCCTTGACGACGAGGGACACAAGGTCTCCAAGTCGATCGGTCGTGGCGTAACCGTCGAGCAATGGGAACGCTACGCGCCCATCGAGGTCCTCAAGTTTTTTCTCCTGACCAATCCGCGGCGCGCCCGCAAACTGTTCCTTGCGACTATTCCGCAATACGTCGATGAATACCTCGACGCGCTCCGGGAATACGCCGCGGCTCCCAACCAAGAGGCGCGTCAGAACTCGCCGCTGGTGTTCGTGCTGCAGGACCGCAGCCCGCGCCGCTTCGACTCGCAGCTGACGTTCGCGATGATCATGAATCTGGTGCCCGCGGTCGGGGCCGTGGAGCGCGACTACCTCTGGGAATATCTCAAGCGCTATGACCCCGCGATCGAGAATGATGCGGACACCAAGGCACTGGCGCTTACGCTGATACAATCGGCGGAGAATTTTTATCAGGACTTCATCGAGCCGACCAAGAAGCCCCACATTCCGAACGCGGCCGAGCGCCCGCAGCTGGCAGCAATTGCGGACTGGCTGCGCGCCAACACCGCGGCCAGTGCCGAAGAAATTGAAAAAAAGATCTACGACTTCGGCCGCCAGTACTACGACAAGCCCGGTAAGGTTTTCCCCTTGCTCTACCGGACGATCCTCGCGCAGGAACGCGGCCCGCGGTTGGGCGCATTCATCCGCCTGGCGACGCCGGCTCAGGTAGCTCAGTTGCTCGATAGCGCGATGCAACGTGCTTAGCCGCAGTACGTCATTTCCACCGACACAAATTCAGCTCGGCCGGCAGGACTTTCGAGTTCCCGGTGGGTGCCGTGGCGGAGAACTTATACGAATTCAGCGAAGACTGAATCGGCGAGTTCCAGCCCGCGATCGCTCAGAAAGATGCGCTCGGCGCTCCGCAGCAACAAACCACCTTCCACCAATCGCGCGGCGCGGGCTCCAAAGATATCGTCAAAGCGTCGTCCCAGGCGCGCAGCAAACTCCTGCTCCGCGAACCCCTCGCGCAGGCGCAGATTCAGAAACACGAATTCGCTTGCGCCGGTCATCTGATCGATTTCTTCGCCGCCGGATTGTGCACCGCCGTCCCGCTGCACCCGTTCGATATAGCGCCCCGGGTTACGCTCATTCCACCAGCGTCGGCCGTAGGCGTTGGGTCCTGCACCCGAGTCTGACGACCCCAGCGCAAAACTATGCGCGCCGGCGCCGATGCCGAGGTAAGTCTGCCCGCGCCAGTAGGTCAGGTTGTGTCGGGCTTCGTGGCCGGGGCACGCATAGTTAGAAATTTCATACATCGCGTAGCCGCGTCGGGGCAGTTCCGTGCGCACCTCGGCGTACATCGCGGCCTGCTCGTCGTTGGCCAGTGGCTTGATTCGCCCGCGCTTGAGGTCGGTGAAGAACCCGGTGCCTTCCTCGAAAGTCAGGTTGTACGCAGAGATATGATCGGGTCCGAGCGCAGCGGCCTCCTCGATGTCGGTGTGCACGCTTTCCAGCGTCTGCCCCGGCACCGCAAAAATCAGGTCGAGGTTGAGGCGATCGAAATTCACCCGCTGGGCCATGGCGACGGCTTGGCGCGTCTGGTCGGCGTCGTGAATCCGGCCGAGAAATTTCAGGGTCTCGTTGTTGAACGATTGGGCGCCGAGGCTTAGGCGATTGATTCCGGCCGCACGCAGCCCGGCGAGTTTTGCTTCGCTCAACGTGCCGGGGTTCGCCTCCAGGGTTATTTCCGCATCGCGCTCAATCGGGAAGCGCCGATTGGCTGCCTCGAGAATTGCGCCGATCGACTCCGGAG
Source organism: Candidatus Binataceae bacterium (assembly GCA_036495685.1). NCBI lineage: Bacteria > Candidatus Binatota > Binatia (SeqCode) > Binatales (SeqCode) > Binataceae (SeqCode) > Binataceae bacterium (SeqCode). Next base: position 18,071 of record DASXMJ010000232.1, read on the forward strand.
CGAACAGTGACGGTGTGCCACCCCCGAAGAAGACCGTGCGCAGGGACTCGCCCGCAAACGGAGACTCGTTGCGTCGACGTTCCATCTCCAGGATCAGCGCCCGCGAGTAATCGGCCTCCGGCCAGGTCGCTGCCGCGTAGGAGTTGAAGTCGCAGTAAGGGCACTTCGCCTGGCAGTAGGGAATATGCACGTAGAGAGAAAAGCTCATTATCTCACCCGCCTGGGCTTTCGGCGTGCGGGAAGTAGAGCAAGAGGCTAGAGCCTGTGCCAGTCTCCTGCAACTGGGGTCCGAATCCCGGAAGTGTTGCGAGTGGTTGGCAACGGCTGCACGGGGTGGCCTCGCGCCGCTATACTTCAGGGAGCGTTGGCTGAGAGCCTTACAAAACCGGTCGCGGCGGAGTCCTTAAACGGTCCAGACACTACTTTGCGGCCGCCCGGCAGTGCTGCCGGGATTGTCGCATCGGGAATTTTCCTCAGTCGCCTTTCCGGATTCGTGCGCCAGAGCGTGCTCGCGCACTACTTCGGTACCTCGGCGGTGGCGGATGCGCTCACCGCCGGTCTGCGCATTCCGAATATCCTCCAGAACCTGCTGGGTGAAGGCGTTCTGTCCGCATCGTTCATCCCGGTTTACAGCAAGATGCTCGGCGAAGGCGACGAAGATGCAGACCTGCTCGCGTGGGCGGTTGGAGCGGTACTCGCGCTCACGACCTCGATCCTGGTCGCGCTGGGGGTCGCGTTCGCGCCTTACCTGATCAACCTGATCGCGCCCGGGTTCGCGGCCGAGAAGCGCGAGTTGACCATCGCGATCGTGCGCATCGTATTTCCCGGCACCGGGATCCTGGTGATGTCGGCATGGTGCCTGGGCGTCCTGAACAGCCATCATCGCTTTTTCGCCTCCTATATCGCGCCGGTGTTTTGGAATCTCGTGATTATTGCAACCATGCTGTGGTTTGGGCCGCGGCGCGCTCAGGATGCGCTCGCGATCGATGTGGCTTGGGGATCGGTGGCTGGCGCCGCCGTACAGTTCGGGGTGCAGGTTCCGCAAGTACTGGCGTTGATGCGTCGACTCCGACTCAGTTTCGGGCGGGTAAGCGAAGCGCTGTGGACGGTGTTCCGCAACATGTTCGCGGTGGTCGGCACCAAGGGCGTCGCGCAAATCAGCGCCTATGTTGACCAGCTGCTGGCGAGCCTGTTGCCGACCGGCGCGGTAGCCGCTATCAACTTCGCGCAGATCTTCTACATGCTGCCAGTCAGCCTGTTCGGGTCGTCGGTCGCGGCATCGGAGCTGCCGACGATGTCGCGTGCCTCGGGCACGGTCGAGGAAATCGGCGTGGCTTTGCGGCCGCGTCTCAACGCCGGACTTCGCCAGATCGCATTCTTAATAGTTCCCTCGGCTGCCGGGTTCATTTTGCTCGGCGACGTGATCGCGGCGTTTGTCTATCAATCGGGGCATTTCTCGCACGCGGATGCGGTTTATCTGTGGGCGGTGCTCGCGGGCGCGGGAGTCGGGCTGCTCGCGACCACGATGGTGCAGCTTTACAACGCCGCATTCTACTCGCTGCTCGACGCGCGCACGCCGTTTCGCTTTGCGGTGGTACGCGTCTCGCTTACCCTCGTTCTCGGCTACGGGTGTGCCATCCTGCTTCCTCCGCTGCTGGGCATCCCACCGCGCTGGGGCGTTGCCGGTCTCACCGCATCGGCGGGGGTGTCGGGTTGGATTGAGTTCGTGCTCTGCAGATGGCGGATGAATCAGCGAATCGGGCCAACCGGGCTCAATCGCGCGCTGGTGACGAAGCTTTGGTCGATAGCGATCGTCGCGGGCCTGATCGGATTTGCGCTCAAGCGTGAAACCGCCGGACTCGGGCCGCGGCCTCAAGGCCTAATCGTGTTGCCAATCTATGGTGCGCTTTACCTGGCCATGGCGAAAATGTTGCGGCTGCCCGAATTCGACGCCTTTGTCGCGATGGTACGGCGCCGGTTCGGTGGACGATAGGAAGCCCAAGACGCGAGGTGGGCGAAGATTTTCCGCTTTCCCAACGCTTCAAGGGTCGGTGTGTCGGTGGCTGGTCATTTTTGTTTCATTCGATCGATGGTCCCGGTTGTGCTGTGGCCTTGTAGCAGCGGCGCGAGGATCACGCGGCCACCGCGTGCTTCGACGAACTCTTGTCCATCGACGGTCTGGCCTTTCCAGTCCTCGCCTTTGACCAGGACATCGGGACGCACCGCGCGGATGGCTTTTTCCGCGCGGGTGTCATCAAAGACCACCACGTAGCTGACACACTCAAGCGCGGCCAGGATACGGGCTCGGTCAGAGGCCGGATAAATCGGCCGATCTTTGCCTTTGAGGGCTTTCACGGAGCGGTCGCTGTTGAGGCCTACGACCAGGCAGTCCGCCTGTGCGCGCGCGAAACTCAGAATCTGGATATGGCCCGCGTGCAGCAGGTCGAAACACCCATTGGTGAATGATACCCGGTGGCCGGCACGGCGCTCGCGATCGAGCGCGACCCTTAATTCCTCCAGCGAAAGAATCTTGCGCTCGTGGCCATTGCCCGGTCTGAGTGCCCGCGCGAGGTCCTCGCGCGTGATAACTTCGGTGCCGATACGGGTCACTTCGATACTGGCAGCGACGTTGGCAATTCGCGCCGCCGACGAAAAACCGAGCCCGGCGATGGCAAACAGGCCGAATACGGTCAGCACCACGTCGCCCGCTCCCGTGACGTCGTACACATCGCGCGGAATGGTCGGTATGTAGGTATCGGCTCCCCCGCGCTCCGCCAGATACATCCCGTCGCGATCGAGCGTAATCAGGCAGGCGTCAAGATTATGTTCGCCCACCATCAGCTCCGCCGCGCGCCGCCACGCGTCCCGGTCGGTGAGCTTCATGCCCGTGGCCAGCTCGGTCTCATAACGGTTGGGCGCGATTGCGGTTGCCCCGCGATAGATGGAGAAGTCGTCGGTCAGGCGCGGATCGATTACCACCGGGATCTTCCGCCGGCGTGCGCCATCGATGGTCGCGCGCAGCAAGCTTGCTGTCAGGAGGCCCTTGTTGATGTCGCTAATGAGCACGCCGTCCGCGCGCGGGAGTTCGGCTGCCACCCGCGCGATAAGCTGGCGTTCGCGCGCGGAACGCAGCGCGGAAGCATCCTCCTCGTCGACCCGAAGAAGCTGCTGGGTACCGCGATGCGCCGCCTGCACCGAACCCAGCATCCGCTCCTTTACGATGGTGCCGCGATCGGGATCTTCAATCAGCGAGCGCGTGCGAACCCCCATGCCTCCAAGAATCTCGCGGAGCATCAGCCCTCCGCGATCGCGTCCCACGAGACTGACTATCGAGGCCTCGGCACCAAGCGCGCGCAGATTAGCAGCGACAAAACCAGCGTTGCCGGGTTTTTCCTCGCGCCGCTCGACCCGGAGTACTGGAATGGGAGCTTCCGGCGAGATGCGCGCGACGTCGCCCCACAGGTAGCGGTCCAGGATTACCTCGCCGATGACCAACACGCGCAGGGGGCGAAGGTTCGGCAGCTCCAGTCGGCCTGAGGCAGAGGTTCGGGGCACTTTGGTTCGTGAGCGAGGCATGGTTTGTGGATGATACGGGATAGTCGTCGGACGCTTAAAGCATCTTCGGACGGTCGGGACAAAAACTTGACGGCCAAGATCGATGGATTCCAGCCCTTGCCGATAGGGTCGGGGGCTGTCATCCGACCCTTGTCGAGTAGTTCAGCTAAAGAGAGAAAAGGGAAAGTTAATAGAATTTAGCTCAAGCCGACTTATTTTCTGGAAGTTTTGGGACTTCGAGCGAAGGGAGAATGGGGTGAGAGCAGATCAGCTCGTCATCTGCGCCATTACGGTCGTTTTGGGCGTGATTGCCGGCTTTGCGCAAACGGACGCTCAAACGGTCCCGTTGCGCGGTACGGTTTCTCCGCAGGCTCTCAAGCTCCCGACCTATGGCGACCTACCCGCAACGCAGACCCTCCCTCTGCAAATCTGGTTCAAGTCCCGTAATCAGGAACAACTCAACGCCCTGCTTGCTTCCCAGCAGGACTCCAGGTCGCCGCAGTATCATAAGTGGCTGACCCCACAGGAATACGCGAGCCGCTTCGAGGTCACGCAACCCGAATTCGACCAGGTGTCCAACTGGCTTAGGAGCGAAGGGTTTCAGGTGACCGGCGGTTCGCCGCTGGATGGGTACATCAAATTCAGTGGCAGCACATTGACCATCAGTCGCGCATTCGGCACCTCAGTGTCGAAGTTCTCCCCCGACGGTTCTAGGTTTGGAATCCTAAAAGAGCCCCGGATACCAAGTCAGTACGAGAACCTGGTGGGCAATATCACGGGCCTCGACAACTTGCATGCGGCGAAGGCGCTGTCGACTTCTAATCTGGCTCACCCGGTCACTCGCCCGGATTCTCGGCCTCAGAAGTAGCCCGTGGTCGTCCTCTACAGGTTGCGTTGGTCTGAGCTTACCACTAAAGGCAAATAAACAGCTGATGCTAGAATTTGGTTCGGGCCTTTAGACGGCACCCTTGAAACCGCTCTGACCGATTCGCGGAGATAGGGCCGCCAACTGATTCCAATCCAGCAATCAATACCAGGTCGCTGAAAAATGGCCGACGAGCATGAGAGTGGGTGTCTTTGCGGAGCCGTACGTTACCGAGTCACAGATGAACCTTATTTGGCTGCGGTCTGCCATTGTACTAATTGCCAAAAAATCAGCGGTAGTGCACTTCGGATTGCGTTGTATTTTGATGAATCGGCAGTTCAGATAAAAAGTGGGGCGCTTAAAACTTACGAATTTCGCTCGGACGAGAGTAACCGCTGGCTGAAGACCGAGTTCTGCTCGACTTGCGGGACGACTGTCTCCTGGACAGCGGAAGCCTTCCCCGGCTCCCGGGGAATTTCCGGAGGAACATTCGATAGTCCCAACTGGATCAAGCCTGCGATGCATACTTGGACACGCTCGGCGGTCCATTGGATGGCCTTTCCCGCTGACGTTCCTGTCTTCGAAACCGGGCCTCAAATCGATGTGGCCGCCTTTGCAGCTGAAAATTTTCCGCCCCACGAGCATGGTGAAAACTGTCCAGAATGCGCTCTCGCCGACCTATCTCGTTTGCCGGTGTGTTGTGCACAACGAGACCTCCACGTTCTGGTGCCTGCTAACGATTCGTGCAGTGCCTCAACCCAAGCTGCAACAAAGGAGCCCTGGTGCCAAAGAAATCTTGAACGGGACCGATTTTTGCCTTGGCCCAGAGAGTCAAGAAGAGGCTAGAATTCCGATTTGAAAAAGTCCCGCCGGCCGTTCGTATAGGCGACGCTACGGCGTGACAAGAAGCATCCGCAAACCAGGATTCGAATGAAGTGACGTATGGATACCATCAGCGGAAAAGTTGCGGTCGTCACCGGAGGCGCCAGCGGTATCGGATTCGCCACCGCGAGGGCGCTCGCCGCCAAAGGTGCGAAGCTCGTCATCGCGGATATCGAAGCGTCCGCGCTCAACAACGCCGTTGCTGAGCTGTCATCCTCGGGCGCGAAGGCCGAGGGTGTCATGTGCGACGTCGCCGATCTCGCGTCCGTACAGAACCTCGCCCGGCAGGCATTCTCGAAAATGGGTGCGGTGCATATCTTGTTCAACAACGCGGGCGTCGCGCTCAACGGCCATCTCGTCAACATGAAACATCCCGATTGGGAATGGATCCTCAAGGTTGACCTGTGGGGACCGATTCACGGCGTCGAAGCGTTTCTGCCGCGCATGATTGAGCAGAAGCAAGGCGGACAGATCCTCTTCACTTCGTCGATTGCGGGACTGGTGCCGACTGAAGGCCTGGGCGTGTATGCGGTCGCGAAGTACGGCGTGGTCGCGCTCGCCGAAACTCTCCGGCGCGAGGTCCGGCAGCATAACATCGGGGTGTCGGTGCTCTGTCCATTACGAGTCGATACCAACATCGGAACTTCGGAACGAAATCGCACGGCGGATTTCGGCGGCGCACCGGCCTCGCCTCGGCCCCAGCCGCAAGCCTCGAGCAACATCGTGATGGCGGGCGAGGTGATGAGGCCCGAGGATGTCGCGACCGTGGTTGTCGAGGCGATCCTGGCGAATCGGCTCTACATCCTGCCGCACGACGACAGCCGCGAGCTCATCCGGCGCCGCTTTCAACGCATCGACGCGACCTTCGACGAGCAGAAGAAAAGGTGACGTATCTCGCTATTCGAAGTTGAGCCTCAGGTTCGGCTTCGGCGCCGGCCCGCCGCAGGCGCAGGCGAGCCGCGCTTAAACTGCTGGGCTGAGCACTGCATTCGGTCCTCGATTTTGCGGCTTCTGAAGCCTCCGTTCTCAGACCAGGAGTGTTGAACGCGAAGTCCGCATGCCGCATGGCTTTTTGACGCGCATGGGCGGTCACCTCCGAGGCGGTCGGGGAAAATTCGCGCTCTCTTCTGCGATGAGCCCGAGCCCACCCTCCGCGAACGGGTCACATCTTATCGATCAAAATTGTCCCGTCCTTCACAACCATGACAACTTTACGTATAGCGGTGATGTCTGCCCTCGGGTCGCCATCAAGGAGAAGCAGGTCCGCAAGCTTCCCGGTCGCGATCGTACCAAGAGCATCTGTTCCGAGATGCTCGGCAGCATCTTTGGTCGCCATTTTGAGTACCTTCTCCGGCGCGATTCCCGCGGCTGACGTCCGCTCTGTCTCGACGATGGTGTTTTCTCCGAACTTACCGTAACCGCAGAAGGTGTCGCTGCCGAGGGCTACTCGAACGCCTGCGTCTGCGATCCGCTTAAGATTGGCGTATCTCACCGCGGCAGCGGTCTCCTCAAAAGTAAGCAACCAAAGGGTTGGTACATAGGAGGCACGATTTTGCAGCAACAGCTCAATCACCCGGGCGCCATTGAGTTCATGGTCCATGATTCCATGCTCGAGACCGTCCGCTCCGGCTTCGAGCGCCTCGATGGCGGCCTCCTGATCGAAGGTATGAACGGTCACTTTCAAGCCATGCTTATGCGCCTCATCTACGATCGCTTCGAGAACTTCACGCTCGAGTCTGTGGATCTGAACGTTGATACCCAGCGGATCCGACCTGAAAAAATACGGTTCTCCATGCTTACACCCACCCTGATGAACGATCTTGATCGCGTTCACCTTCTTCTCCGCCAAGCGCCGGACAGCATCTCGTGCCACGGGCGCGGAATCGGATTCGATGGTTGAGCGGCGGCGAATCCAGGGATTCCGACCAAAAATGGTTGTCGCAGGATGACTGCCGGGAGCCGCGAACGCAGCTCCGGTCGCGAATAATCGAGGGCCACGGAGCTCACCACTCTCAAGCATGGACCGCACCCTCAGGATGTCATCTTCGGAATCGCCTACCGATTTGACGGTGGTGACGCCGACCGCAAGAAAATCTTCAAGGCGTTTCGGCAGTTCGTGCTCGATGTCGGCGGCCATCGTCTTCTCGTCTGTTGCCGTCCACATATTGAGCAGATGAATATGGCAATCTATGAGCCCCGGCATGAGAAACTTACCCGCAGCGTTAATCTCCCTGTTCGCGGGCACCGTCGATGACCCGACGGAGGTGATTTTGTCTCCAGCGATTCCGACGCTGAAGAGTCCTTCTCTCATCGCCGAACCGTCGAACAATCGGACGTTATTTATTGACAGGTCCATAATCCGTGTGACCTCCCACCTTTGCCCCTTCGATTTGGAAGCGTAGGCCCGGTAAATCAGGGCGAAGCTATCGCCACGGCGCCTAAGTGGCAAACACGTTTCTGGATGGCGCGGGGCTCATACGTAACCCAAGCGGCGGGCTCCGGCGATGCCCTATCTGATCGCGAAGCCGCCGTCGGCGTTGATAATTGCCCCGGTCACGAAGTCGGAGGCATGTGAAGCCAGAAAGATCGCGGTGCCGGCCATTTCCTCGGGTTCGCCGAATCGGCCCGCGGGCGTACGTATGATTATTTCGTCATAGAATGGACCCGACTGTGCAGGTGTGGTCATGTCCGTTTTGATCCACCCGGGGACGATCGCATTTACCTGGATGTTGTAACGAGCCCAGTCGATTGCCAGCGACTTGGTCAGTTGGACCAATCCGCCTTTGGCGGCGGAATAGGAAATCACCGCCCCGCTGCCGAAGTGGGAATACTCGCTGGCGATGTTGATAATCTTGCCGCGCTTGTGCGGAATCATCGAGCGGGCAGCGATTTGCGCAAGGAAGAAGCAGGAGTTGAGGTTGGTCTCGATTACCCGGTCCCACGAATCCGGGTCGTGTTTCGCGGCGCTCTTTTGAATCGAGATGCCCGCGTTGTTGACCAAAATCGAAATCGGGCCGAGCGCGCGCTCGACCTCTGCCATCGCGGGTTCCAGCTCTGCGCGTTCGGTGACATCGAGGAGAATCGAAACTGCTCTGGCGCCAAGCTGTTCAAGTTCGGCCAGGACTATACGATTTTTCTGCTCGTTGCGCGCGAGAATCGCGACCGCCGCGCCGGCCTCGGCGAAGCCCAGCGCGATGCCCCGGCCGATCCCACCGTTGCCCCCCGTCACCACGGCCACGTTGCCGGCCAGGTCGAACATCTTCGGTGCAGCCATCCAAAACTCCTGAACTCTCTCGGCCAAGCTCCGCCGTGAACTCGAAGGTCTGCGGATTCCTGCTGCTTTATCTTATGAAAAATCCGCCGTCGACTATGAGGTCGGCGCCGGTCACGAAATCCGACGCATGTGAGGCCAGGAAAACCGCCGCGCCGGCCATCTCCTCGGGCTCGGCGAACCGACCCGCCGGCGTGCGGGTAATCATTTCTTGTTTCACCGCGGCGTACTGCGGATCATTGCGAATCCAGTCGGTCATGTCGGTGGTGGTCCAGCCGGGGGCCAGCGAGTTCACCTGGATATTGTAGGGCGCCAGTTCGATCGCAAGGCATCGCGTTAGCTGGAGCAGGCCGCCCTTGCTGACTCCGTATGAGGGGTAGATGGGCGTGCCTTTGTAGCCGCCCACGCTGGCGACATTGATGATTTTGCCGGCGCGACGCTGGACCATGGATTGCGCTGCATACTTCGAGAGCAGAAAGCACGCAGTGAGGTCGGTCTCAATGACCGAGTCCCAATCCTCCTCGGTGTGCTCGAGCAGGTTCTTCAGCACCGCGAACGCGGCATTGTTGACCAGGATATCGATCGGGCCGAGCTCGCGCTCGATAGATGCCAGCGCGGGCTTAAGGTCCGCGCGCCGCGCGACATCGAGCTTGAGCGCCATGGCCGGGTTTCCCAGCGCGCGGAGCTCGGCGAGCGTATCACGATTGCGCTGCTCGTTGCGTGCCAGGATGGCGACTTTCGCGCCTGCGGTAGCAAGCCCCAGTGCGATTCCGCGTCCTATCCCGCCATTGCCGCCGGTTACCACGGCGACCTTGCCGCTCAGATCGAACATCTTGGTATTGGTCATCGCTTCCCTCCCGGGAGCGCAAATTCTCGGGAGTTCGCAGCTTACCCGGATTCAGCCCCGATTAACCACCAGCCTCGAACCGAGGGCATGCTCAAGACCGGCTCGCAACTCTTCTTGGTGTCCTGGTGTCTTTGTGGTTAGGTGTCCTACCAAGAGACCGCGGTGCGTGAGTTAGGCTGCGGCCGCTATCGGGAAAGGATTATTCGCCATGGGACTACGAACGGCAGAGCAATATAAGGCATCGTTGCGCGACGGGCGCGCGGTGTTTTTTCGCGGCGACAAAGTTGCGGACGTCACGGCGCATCCCGTCATCGGAATCGCGGTCGAACATGCTGCGCTTGACTACCGGATGGCCGAGGACCCGCAGTATCGCGAGCTGGTGGTGGTCAAGGAAGGCGCCGACGAATACAGCCGTTACTATCACCTGCCCCGGAACGGCGACGATCTGCTAAAGCGCAGCGCGCTCATCGCGGCTGCGACCCGGGAGGGGGCAACCCTGGTAGTACTGATCAAAGAGATCGGCACCGATGCGCTCCTGGCACTGCGCATCATCGGGGAGCGGATGGCGGCGGCGGGTAAACCCGAGTACCGGGAGCGCATCCACAAGTTCTATCGGCATTGCCGTGACAACGATCTGGCGGTCGCGGTCGCGCAAACCGATGTCAAAGGGGACCGCTCTCTGGGTCCCACCCAGCAGGATCATCCCGACTACTACGTGCGCATGGTCGAGGAGCGGCCCGATGGCGTGGTGGTCAGGGGTGCCAAGGTTCACACCTCGGTTTCAACCAACACCAACGAAGTGATCGTGCTGCCGACGCGAGCGATGCGTCCCGAGGACAAGGCCTATGCGATCGGGTTCGCGCTGCCCATGAATGCGCCGGGCTTGAAGATGATCGCGAGTCCGCATGGGTCGAGCAAGAAGAATCCGTTCGAGCATCCGATCAGCGCCCGACACAAGATGATGGAGACGCTCACCGTCTTCGATGACGTGTTCGTGCCGAAGGAAAGAATCTTCCTGAATGGCGAGATCGACTTCGCGGGCCTGCTTGCGCTGACCTTCGTCCGCTTTCATCGTTTCACCGCGGTGTCATACAAGCTGCCGTTGCTGGAGCTGCTCGCGGGCGCCGGAGCGGCGATTGCGGAGGCCAATGGAATTTCGCGCGCCGGACACGTGCGCGACAAGCTCACCCATCTGGCGGCGTATCACACCACGGTGCGGGGGCTGATCGAACACGCGGCGCGGACCTGTACGCTCGAAGACGGGATCGCGGTGCCGAATACGCTACTGACCAACGTCGCGAAGTACCATTTCGCGCACAACTACCATCAGGGGGTGCAGATCGTGCAGGACCTCGCCGGCGGACTGCTGGTGACCGCGCCCGGCGAGGAGGACCTCAAGAGCGAGGCGACCCGCGAGTATGTGCTCAAGTACATGGGTGGGGCGAAGGGCTTCGACGCGGAAAAGCGGCTGCGGTTGTTAAACTTGATCAGCGACCTCACCTCTTCGGAGTACGGCGGATACCAGGAAGTGCTCGCGGTGCACGCGGAGGGCGGATTCGAGGCAGAGAAGCTCCAGGCCTATCGCGAATACGACTTCAAGACGGTCGCGGCGTACGCGCGCAAACTGGCGGGCGTATAGCGGGCGGATACGGGCCGCAGCCCGTGCCGATCAGACGCGGTCCGCTTCAGCACGGTCTTGGGCGGTTGCTCACGAATCGTCCGAGTCGCCTCTTCTATTGGTCGGTCCGCAACTCGACGGTGTTCCCGTCGGGGTCGAGGATCCAGAGCTGACGGCCGGCGCCCATGTTGGATGGAGCTTCGAGAAATTCGATGCCCATATCCTTGAGGGTGCGCTTCGTCTCCTCGAAATCGGCCACCTCGAGGGCGATATGCGCACCGAGCGGATCGGGCTTGCGCCCGTGGTCCTGGCTCGAAATCAGGTGAATCGCGTTCTCTCCGACGCCATACCACGCTCCCGCAAAGGGAAAATTGGGACGGGGAAGTTTCTTGAGACCGAGCACGCTTTCATAAAACTTGGTCGCGCGTTCGGCATCGGTGATGCGCACCGCGCTGTGGCTGAAGCCCTTGATCTTGATCATCGCACCTCACCTCGAAGAGCATCCACGGATTTCGCAGCTTTACACGGATCAGGAGGATTGCGGCAAATCGGCGGAATCCGCGGGTGGCGCGCTTCTCAGTGCATTTCCGCGCCGCCGGCTATGTTGAGTGCCACGCCCGTGATGTTGTCCGCGCGGCACAAGTACACGACTGCGTCCCCGATGTCATCCGGGGTCTGCGCTCGGCGCAGAAAGGTGTTGCGCTCGACGTAGGTGTCGAAAGCCGCTTCGCGATTTACCCCCAGCGACGGAGCCACCACCGGATCGAGCACATCCGACCACATCGCGGTGTGCAGAAAGCCCGGGCATACCGCGTTGACCCGAATGTTGTCCGGGCCCAGTTCCTCGGCCAGCGATTGGGTGAAGCCCACCACCGCGAACTTGCTGGAGCAATATGCGGCCACGTTGCCATGACCGGTCTTGCCTGCCACGGACGCGGTGTTGACGATCGCGCCGCCGCCGCGCTTGCGCATCGCGGGGATGCATGCCTTCGAGCACAGGAACACGCCCTTGACGTTGACTCCCATCATGCGATCCCAGGTCTGCTCGCTGAACGATTCGACCGGGCCGACCGCAATGATCCCCGCGTTGTTGCAAAGAATATCGATCCCGCCCAACGCGGACTCGGCCTCCCTGGCCATCCGCTGACAATCCGCCCACCGGGTCACGTCGGCGAGGATCGCAGCGGCCCGCACGCCGCGGTGCGTCACTTCCTCAACGGTGCGATTCAATTCGGTCTGCGCGGCGAGATTGTAGGTCAGCGTCGCATCGGCGGGATTGCCGAGATCGACGAGCGCGACGTTCGCACCGGCGTCCGCCAGCTTGAGTGCCATACCCCGGCCGATGCCGCGCGCCGCCCCGGTGACGATTGCGCACTTACCTTTGAGTTCCATCGCGTCTCCTCGGTCCGGAATGAGAATCCGCAGATTTACGCATTTGGAAGATTCCGGCAATCCGGGGAGGCTGGGTGACCTGCGAAGTCCTGCGATTTAGTCGAAAGCGTTTTCGCCGGTTAGGTCGCGGCCCAGGATCAGGGTGTGGACGTCGAAGGTGCCTTCGTAGGTGTTCACCGTCTCGAGGTTCAGCAGGTGCCGGATCACCGGATATTCGTTGACGATTCCATTGGCGCCCAGCATGTCGCGCGCATTGCGCGCGATCTTCAGCGCCTCGTTTACGTTGTTGCGCTTGGCGAAAGACACGTGTTCCGGCCGGTACTTGCCGGCGTCTTTCAGCTGCGCCAGCCGCAGACAGATCATCTGCATCTTGGTGATCTCGGTGAGCATCGTGACCAGTTTGCTCTGGACCAGCTGATAGCCGGCCAGCGGGCGCGAGAACTGCTTGCGCGACTTCGTGTAGTCGAGCGCGCAGTTGTAGCAGGTACGCGCGGACCCGATCGCACCCCAGGCGATTCCGTAGCGCGCCTGGGTGAGACATCCAAGCGGCCCTTTGAGTCCTCGCGCACCCGGCAGATGGGCGCTGGCCGGGATACGCACGTCTTCCATGATGAGCTCCGAGGTGATCGACGCGCGCATCGAGAACTTTCCGTGGATGTCGTGAGTGGAGAATCCCGGGGTACCCTTTTCAACCAGGAATCCGGTAATGCCCTCGTCGACCTTGGCCCACACGATGGCGACATCCGCTATCGATCCGTTGGTGATCCAGCGTTTAGTGCCGTTGAGGATCCACCCGTCGCCGTCCTTGCGCGCGCGCGTTTCCATCCCGCCCGGGTCGGAGCCGTGGTCGGGCTCGGTAAGCCCGAAGCACCCGATGAGCTTGCCCTTGGCCATTTCGGGCAGGTAACGCCTTTTCTGTTCTTCGGTTCCGTTGGCGTAGATGGCGTACATCGAGAGCGAACTCTGCACCGAAGCGAGGGAGCGCAGCCCCGAGTCCGCGGCTTCCAGCTCCTGCATGACTAAGCCGTAAGCCACGTTGTTCATCCCGGCGCATCCGTAGCCCCGAAGATTAGCGCCGAACATACCCAGCTCGGCCATCTGCGGAATCAGATCTTTAGGAAAAGTCTCGTCGGCAAAGTGGCGTTCGATGTCGGGAAGCACCTCACGACTGACGAACCGGCGCACGGTGTCGCGGGTAGCACGTTCTTCGGGTGTGAGCAGGTCGTCCAGATGGAAGAAATCCAAATCTCTTAACAATTCCGGCATGTTACGCTCCGTTTCATGTTTTGCAGGAATACGTAGGGTTTTACGGGGAAAATTAGCGCACCACGGCGTCGTTTGGAGGTGGCCGGTTTCGGGATCCGTGGACTTCCCGAAGAGGACGCTCTTGACCCGTGCTGGCGCTTTCCGCAGGGTAATTGGAAAGGCCGTGGGAGTTAAATTGGGCTACTGGTTGCCTCACTTCCGAGTATCACGTAGCCTAATGCCACAAATCAGCATTTCGTAAGGTAGTATGCACATCGAAACGTTAAAGGTCTTCTGCGACATAATCGAAAGTGGAAGCTTTTCTTATGCCGCCTCGCAAAACTTTGTAACCCAGTCGGCGGTCAGCCAGCAGGTCCGGAGTCTGGAGGAAAAATACGATTGCCGATTGATAGAACGCGGGCGGGCTGGAGTCAAACCAACTCCCGCGGGCCAGATTCTCTACACCGCCAGCAAAGAGATCGTGCGCCGCTTCATGGAGCTGGAAAATCGTCTGCGCGAGATCGGGTCGGTGGTGGCAGGCTCGATTCGGGTTGGCACCGTGTACAGCGTCGGACTCCACGAGCTCCCGCCCTACCTGACCGAATTTTTGCGCAACTATCCGGCCGTCAACGTCCATCTCGAATACCTGCGCTCGAACAAAATTTACGAGGACCTGATCGAAGGCAAGATCGATCTGGGCGTGGTGGCGTATCCCGCCAAGCGCAGCCAGATCGTGTCGATCGCGTTTAGGCATGATGAGCTGGTCCTGGTGGTGCCCCCCGACAGTCCGCTCGCCAAGCACAACAAGGTCAGCGTGGGCGCACTTGCGGGGCAAAAGTTCGTTGGCTACGAGCGCGACATCGCGACCCGCAAAGCTTCGGATCGCATCCTGCGCGACCACGGCGTCAAGCCGCAGTACGTGCTCGAGTTCGACAATATCGAGACCATCAAGCGTGCGGTCGAGATTGCTCTCGGATGCGCGATCGTTCCGAAGATGACAGTGGATAACGAAGTTTCGCGCGGCACCCTCAAGATGCTTGAATTCACGGAAGGAACCTTTACCCGGCCGTTGGCCATCATCTACAAGCGCGGTCGCGAACTATCGCCGGCGGTGCGCAAGTTTATCGAGGTGCTGACCCACAACAACGGCGCCGGCAAGCCGGGCCGTTCCGAGCGGGCCGAGCGCAGCTCCCGCAGCGAGCGCGTAGAACGAGCCACGCCCGACGGCAATCGCGACGGCAGCGAGAAGGTCGAAAAGCTCGCCTAGCAAAGAGAACCACAGGGGGCTGCCGCTCAATCCGGCCGCCGCAGCCGCAAAGCGGCGCGGCGCGCGCCAGTGCCGGATTGGATGTTCACCTTAGATTGGCGGGGGTTGGAAGCCGCCCAGTTCCTGTTCCAGCAGTTTCGCTACCGCCAGTACCTCCTCTTCGGCGAATGCACGACCCACCACCTGAACCCCGGTCGGGAGTCCCTGGTGGTCGCGTCCCGCGGGTACCACCGCTCCCGGCAAGCCTGCGCAGTTGCCGAACAGGACCGGCCAGTTGGCAGCGAACAGCGGATATTCCTTGCCGTCGATGTCCACGGTCTGCTTGCCTTCCGCGAATGCGGTGGCGCAGAACGGCGGACAGATCAGGATCGGATAGCGTTCCATGAATTTGGCCAGCTCGACGCGGAAAGTATCGCGCGCGATGGAGGCGAGAAAGAATTCGGCGGCCGACTTGGGCTCGGAAGGCGCGAGCAAACCGTTGCGCAGGCGCTCGCGGGAAAGGTTGATCTTATCGCCGAGCACCTGGCGTAGCAGCGTGCCTCCATCGGCGGTCGCGTATGCCATCCACAGGCGCGCGGCATCCTGGATGGGTGGCTGCGCCTCCTCCACGCTCAGTCCGGACTTGGCCAGCGCCTTGGCCGCGCGTTCGGTAGCCGCGCGGATGTCGCGAGCCACCGGCACCTCGCCGCCTCCCGCGGTGAAGAACGCGCACCGCAGCTTCTTCACCTCGATGCGCTCCGGGTGGGCTTGCGGAGACGGCGCGGTGTAGGGCGCGCTCCAATGGGCTCCCTTGATGACGTTGTAGGCCATCGTCAGGTCATCGACGTATCGCGCCATCGGCCCGAGTGTCGCCATGTGGGAAATTCCCGGCGGCGCCGCGGGCCCCGGCGACATGTGTCCCGCCAACGGAATCGTTCCCCAACTCGGCTTTAGTCCGACGATGCCGCAGAAGTGGGCCGGCACCCGAATCGATCCACCGTAATCGGAGCCCAGTCCCAACGGGGACATGCCTGCCGCCAATGCCGCAGCTTCACCCCCGCTCGATCCACCCGGCACGCGTGCACGATTCCACGGATTCTTGGTCGGCCCGAACAGCGGATTGTCGCAGTCGTAATCGAAGGTCATTTCGGGGGTGTTGGTCTTGCCGAGCACGACCGCGCCGGCCGCGCGCAAGCGTGCGACCACGGGCGCATCGGTGTCGGAGACATAGTCTTCAAAAATCTTCATTCCCCAGGTCGAGCGCACACCTTCGGTAATGATCGAATCTTTGATGGTGACGGGCAGACCTTCGAGCGGCCGCGCTTCGCCGCTGCGCGCGAGACGCCGGTCGCAGTCAGCAGCTTCACGCGTAGCGCGCTCCTTGACCAGGGTGATGACGGCGTTCAGGCCGGGATTGAGCGCGTCGATTCGTTTAAAGAATTGTTGGGTGAGTTCGGCCGCGGAGATCTCGCGCGCCTTGAGCATCGCGACGAGCCGGCCCGCCGGTGCAAAAAACAGTTCCTCAGAGAAGCCCATAGAACACCTCGGTTGCTCGGGTGGTAGCACCGATTCCCTCTCGTTGTCTAAGGGGAGTGTCAACTATGTTGCCGGTTTAAATGTCAACTATGTTCCCGGTTGCTCCGGGAGACAGGTAACGGAGTGGGAGTCAGCGGAGTGCTTGTTTGAGGCGGTCGCGATCCAGCCCGGCGATCATCTCGCGTCCGACGACGACCAGCGGGCGCCTGATCAAATTGGGTTCCTGCGCCATCAGCTTGAGGCTTTGCTCGGCGCTGAGCGTCTTGCCCTGCAAGCCCATCGCTTTGAACGTAGGGCTCTTCGCGTTCAGAAAATCGCGTGGATCGCGTCCCTTGAACAGCTCCTTGAGTTCGGTCAAATCGAGCGGGTTTTTGGCGTAGTCGCGCTCTTCAAGTTCGACCTTGAGATCATTGCGCAAGAAACTTCTTGCGTTGCGACAGGTAGTTCAGGTCGATTTCCAGATAAAGCGTGCTTTCTTCATACGGTTACGCATTCGGCAAAGCCCGCCGCTTAAGCAGGCTCCGCCACCCGGGTCGCCTCTACTCGATGCTTCTGGGCGAGCTCGAGTCGGCTTTCGAATGAACCGGCCCGGTACCCGTGTCCATCGGCTGCACTGCTCCGTTGGTGACTGAAGGCGCAGCTGCCGGTGCCGACGCGGGAGGTGGCAGTGGAGTGATCGGCTGAACGGTGCTGCTGGCGGAGGACTCGGTCGTGGTCCCCGGCGGTGTTTCCCTCGGACCGCTGAAATTGATTGGCTGCTGGCCCGCAACCATTTGCGGGGTGAGCACGTAGTCTCCACCCAGCGCACTGCGAAATACCGTGCTCGCAGCCTGAGTGTTGCCCGCGGTTACCAGATAGGTTCCGCCGCCCACGATTGTCCCGACGATCGCGTAAACCAGCTTCGCCGGGAAGTAAAGTAAATTGCCGAAGAGCGCCACTGCGCCGTAGCCCGCACCAGGCCAGTTCACGCCGCTCTCGGGCTGTGGTACCTGCATCGTACTGGCAGCTGAAGAAGCCTGTGCTGCCGGAGCCGACGCATCCTGCGCCAGAGCACTACCTGTAACGAATATTACCAGAGCCGCGGCGAGCGTCGTCGCCAGAAAGGGTGAACGAATCCTGCCCATTGTCCTTCTTCCTCCTCCTTCTCAACCTCGTTTAAATAGACCCACTCGATACCTTACTCGATTTTGACCACCGTGTCTTTGGGGAGGAGCGTCAAAAGGCGATGAAATGCGCGATCCAAGTACTCGGCATTCTTGGACTCGAGCGTCAGCTTGACGCGGTACTCGGGATTGCCGATGCGCGGATACGAGCCCAGCATCAGTTCCGGGAACTCGGCCAGGCAGGCGTTCAGGTGCTCGGCGATGGCGCCCTCGTTCGCGCTCGTATAGATGGCGCGGAGGTGGTACGGGTCTGAAGCGAAGCGCGGCTTAAGTGCATTTAACTTCGCCTCAAAGAGCTGCGGGATGCCGGGCAGCACGTAGACATTTTCGATCTGGACGGTGGGAAACCGGATGTCACCCTCATCGTTCAAGATGACGCCCTCGGGTACCTCCGCCATCTTGAGACCCGCGGCATTCACGCGTCCGACGAAATGACTCCGGATGAGCCGCTCCAAGTCGGGGTGAATCACGATCCTACGCCCGAAGGCCGCGGCGACGCCCTCCATGGTGAGGTCATCGTGAGTGGGGCCGACACCGCCGGAAGTAATAACGATGTCAAAGTGCGCCGAGCAGTAAGCGACTTCTTCCGCGATTTTGGGAACTTCATCCGGAATCACGGTCACGCGCTCGAGCGCTACCCCAAGCTTGCGCAACTCGCAGGCGGCGAAGTACGCGTTTGAGTCCTGCACCTTTCCGGACAGGATCTCGTTTCCAATCACGACCAGCGCGCAGGTACGGTCTCGCATCGATTTGGGCATTATCGCGTTACCCATAGAGGGCAGCAAGGCAAGCGCAGAAATCCGCGGATTACGCGGATCCTGGTGCTGGGGAGCCGGATAACGGATGCTTCCTAGCTGGCTTCGTCGATGTCGGCTGCCTTTTCGCGGATGAAATCGCGCAGGCGGTTCTTGAGCCGGGTCTCGATCTGCCGCACCCGCTCGCGGCTGATTCCAAAGCGTTCTCCGATTTCCTGCAGCGTCGCGGGGTCTTCGGTCAGAAGCCGCTGGTTGAAAATCTCAAGTTCCTTATCCTTGAGGGTCGCCGCGAATTCCTCAACGCGCTCGCGCGCGAAGTTTCGCCATTCGTCCGCGGCGGCCGCCTCTTCGGGATTGTGCGAATCGTCGGGAAGCACCTCCACTAGGGCCACATCCTCGGACTGGCCGCTCGGCTGATCCAGCGATACCTCGTTCTGTGACATCCGTTCCTGCATCTCGCGCACTTCGCTTTCCTTCACCCCCATACGTTGCGCGAGCAGCTTGGGTTCGGGCCGGAAGCCTTGTGCTTCGAGTCGGTCGCTCTCCTTGCGCAGATTGAAGAAAAGCTTGCGCTGCGCCTGGGTGGTTCCGATCTTCACCAGCCGCCAGTTGTTAATCAGGTAACGATAGATGTAGGCGCGAACCCACCACACCGCGTAGGAAGGGAAGCGGATGCCGCGGTACGGGTCGAAATTCTTGACCGCTTCCATCAGCCCGACATTGCCTTCCTGGATGAGGTCGAGAACGTTCCGGGAGGCACGGGCGACTTCGAGTGCGATTTTGACGACCAGCCGCAAGTTCGCGGTGACCAGCCGAAACGCGTCCTCGCGATGGTGATGTCGATGGTAGCGCTTGGCGATCTCGGCTTCCTCCTCGCGAGTGAGCAGGGGAAAGCGCCGAATCTCGGCCAGATAGCGGCCCAACGGATCGAGCGGAACAAGCGCGCCGCCCTCGCCTGTGTCGGAGGACTCCTTGCTGGTCTCGTCGGCGGGCCGCGGAACCTTGTCCTCAGAATCGGGAGCTTCGGCCTCGTCGTTATCGACGGGGTGAAACTCTTCGATCTCGACCACCGGGGCTTCCTCGTCGCCGATTGAATCGTCGACCACCAGCGGCTCGTCGGCCGCGCGTGGCGAGGCTCGCCGTCGTGATCCACGCGGCGATCGGGGCGGAGTATTGCCAGCTTTGCGGGCCATGGAACCGGATGGGCGCATCAAGGACGCCGCGTCGAGATCGCGCGGGGATGCCCGCAATCCGCCCGGCGTGACATCGATCGGGGCCGACTTCGGAGAACTACTTCTCCTGCGGCTCTTCGAGCGTGACCTTGGTGGCGGCAATCTCGCGAAGTGCCGTCACGACTTCCTTATTATCACTTTCCACTAGTGGCCGCGCGCCTTTGAGCAGCTGCTTGGCGCGCTTGGCAGCTCCGAGGACCAATTCGAAGCGGTTGGGGATCTGCTCAAGGCAATCTTCTACGGTAATTCTCGCCATTATCCCCTAATCTTCCGGTGCAATCGTCCGTCTGTCAACGCACCTCAAGTTGCACAAGAAATCTTGGCAGCGCGGCCCAGCACCAGCAGCGGCCGACAAAATTTGAGGAAGTGCGCGCTTGGAGCAGTTAAGGTGAGAAAAGGTCTTGCGTGACCAGATTGGGACCTCGAAAATGCCCGATGAGAGAGAACTATGTCGTCGTCGCCGCTACTCCCCGCTATCCGTTTGCAACGCGTCGCTGGATTGGCTGCTGCCATCTTGATGGTCGCGGTTGCTGCTGCCCCGGTTTTCCCGGCCGAATCGAAGATTACAATTCCAGGCAACCACCCGGAGGAAGCCGCAGAGCTCACCACGGGCGAAATGGCGTCGGACCGGCAACTCCGTATCACGATCACGCTGGCGCTTCGCAATCGCGAGCAGTTGGAAGAACTGATCGCGCAACAGCAGGACCCGTCGTCGCCAGAGTACCATCGGTGGCTCACCCCGGCGGAATTTAACGATCGCTTCGGCCCGACGCCGGACGACCGGGCCGCGATCGAGCATTGGTTGACCGGCAGCGGCCTGTCAGTCGAATCCGTGGGCGCGGCTGGGCGCGAAGTCGTCGCGACCGGGGCCGCGGCGACAGTGGAAAAAGCCTTTGCAGTAAAGATCGCAACCAGTGCCGATGGCGGGACCTACGCCAATCTCAATGACCCGGAAGTGCCGGCGTCCGTGGCGCCCCTGATCGGCTCGGTTCGTGGTCTCGGAAACACCCTGCGCTTCAAGAACAACCTGGTCACCGCCGCCAACAAGGTCAGCCCACAGGCGACTGAAAGCGGTGTGACCGCGTTCGGTCCCAAGGACCTATGGACCTTCTACGACGAGACCGGGCTCAACAGCGCCGGCACCACCGGCGCGGGAGCGGATTGTATCGCGCTGGTTGAGACGGCCGATTTCGAAGATGACGCACTCGCCCTGTTCGACGCGACGTTTGGCCTGCCGGGCACTACCGTCTCGCGGGTTCTCGCCGACGGCAGCAATCCGGGTGTGGGTCCACCCCAGGCTCAATCGGAATCGGATCTGGATGTCGAATATTCGCACGCCGCCGCGCCTGGCGCTCCGATCACCGCATACCTCGGCGCTGGTGCGAACGCGACGGTGGATGCGCTCGCGCGAGCGGTGAGCGACAACACCTGTGGCGCGATCAGCCTAAGCTTCGAATTCTGTGGCACGGGTGCCTCGTTCTTTAGCGGCACCCTCAATCCTATTCTGGCGCAGGCCGAAGCCCAGGGACAGGCGGTGTTCGCGGCGACTGGCGATGAGGGCGCGGCAGGACTGAAAGCGACCAGCAGCGGATGTGTGGTTGCCGGTGGCGCACCTAGGGTCAGCGAGTTGGCTGCTGACCCGCATGTCACCGCGGTCGGCGGAACACAGTTTACTCCCACTTTCGACGGCAGCGGCAATGACGTCGGCTATGCGACCGAATCGGTCTGGCACGACAAGGCCCCGATTCCGAAGTCGGAGCGCGGAGCAAGCGGTGGCGGACGAAGCTCGGTCTTCGCAAAGCCCAGCTTCCAGTCGGGCGTTTTTCCCAAGGACAAACGCCGCGACATTCCCGATATCTCGCTGGGCGCCTCGGCCTTTAATCCCGGGTTTTTCTTCGCGTTCGGAACACCCAGTCAGCTCGGAATCGTGGGCGGCACCAGCTTGGCAACGCCAGTGTGGGCCGGCATCAGCGCACTCGCTGCACAGAGTGCGGGGACGACCCGAGTGGGCAATATAAACGCGAAACTCTACGCGCTGGGTCCGCTAAACAACACTGCCTCCTCGGGACTGCATGACGTGACGATAGGGAACAACAGTTTCAACGGTGTCGCGGGCTACAGTGCCAAGCCGGGTTACGATCGGGCAACCGGGTGGGGTACGCCAGACATCGGCATCCTCGTGCCGATGTTGGGCCCGTAGCGCGCCAATAGATTTAGCCCAAACAAAAAACCCCGGCGCGCTTTTCGAGCCGGGGTTTTCTGCTTGATGGCGGTCGTTTACTTCGAAGGATCGGGAGTGATCCGCAGATACGGCCTCAATTCCTTGTAGCCCTTCGGGAATTTCTCCTTCAGCACCTTGGGATCGGTGAGGGACGTGACGATGATGCAATCCTCGCCATGCTTCCAGTCCACTCCGGTCGCGACCGAATACTTGTCGGTGAGCTGCAGTGAATCGATCGCGCGCAGGATTTCATCGAAGTTCCGGCCGGTGCTGGCGGGATAGGTGATGATCAGGCGAACCTTCTTGTTTTGGTCGA
>DASXMJ010000233.1 GCA_036495685.1 Candidatus Binataceae bacterium
GGATCGCGAAAGCCATTCCAGTCCTCGACGCGGAGCGGAGAGCGATCGCGGAAGGTTAGAAACCAAAGATTCGCAGGCGAAGATGGGTTTGCTTCGAGGGCGCTTGCGCGCGTGCTGCGCAACGTCCAGTTAGTATCATGCGTGACGATTTCATATTCCCTCGGCATCCGCCGCGCCTCACCGAGGGCGCTCCAGGTCCGGCGTCGGGCAGCTCCTGCTCCCGGGGAGGCGCTCATGACGCGTTCTCCCGAGAAGGCGGGCTGGCACTCTTAAAGTACCACACTACCTCGCTAGAAGAAGTTTGAATGCGGCCTGCAAATGCCGACATGATTGACGCAAGCTGTGAGACGGTGAATCCGGCGCCCAACTGACGCTCAAGCGACTCGCGCGTGAGTCTCAGAAAGCCAGAGCGTTGGACACGCACATAGGCTCCGCAGTCCACGATCTCGACGCTGTCGGTTGGATTGTCCTCCTCAATCGCGCGAATCACGAACTCCACTTGATCGCACATTCGAAGAACCGGACCGACCGCATCGTTCATGGACCGCCTTCCTCTCTGAGCGCCTCACGCGTAGTCGACGAAGACATGTAGTCGACGAAGACATGCTGAAAAGGTCCGATGCCGACTTGAGTTACGGTTGCGTCCCGGGCCACTGCGCGTCCCTTGTAATATACAACCATGTCACGATCCTGCGGTCGCACGCGTTTTCCCACCGAATGATGCGCGACCTTTCTCGCGACCTCGGCCATCGTATCGGCCGTTGTAATGACAACCAATTGCAGCACGAAGTCATCGCCGAATTTGGCGTTAATGGGAAGGGATTGTGGTTCGTTCATGATCGCTCGCTTATGACGCGCTCTATTCCGCGGCTGCCCGCTGACGGTAGTCCTCAGCCCACTTGTAGGCGTAGGCATCGTCTCCCATGACCTCAGGGGTGATGCCCATGTATTTGAGCGCCCCAGAAACGTCAGGTGGTTGTATTTCTCCCGCCAAGAGGCGTTCGCCAATCGTCTTCACGTGGAGCGTATCGCGATCTTCCCACCAAATCTGCCGACACACCTTCGAGCAGAAGTGATAGGTATGCTCGTTATGGGTCAGTGCGAAGCTCTGAACACGGAACTTTCCATCAGGTGAAGAGGTATGAGTGCATTGCGGTAGATGGCACGTGTTACAGAGCCACGGCAAGGTCTCGGGAAGCGTCGCTTGTAGGTCGCCGTTGTTTACGTTGGTAATGATTTGATCCCAGATCGGTCCGTAGATCTCTTCCCATTTTGGGTACTTCGCGCTGAGCCATTGTCTCTCAGCCTTGGACACGCCCGCCTGCGGTTTCCACCACACTGTCTGCCGCCAGAACCAGACCCCGAGATGCAACGAGTGTTGCCAGATATCCAAGCCTTCAATGAATTCATCCCAATACCAAGGCTTCTTGAGACCGTAATCTTGGAGCATTCTGAAGAATTGGCCAATGACCCATTCCTCCATGAATTCCTTGTAGGACTGCTTTCGGTGACCCAGCGGCGTGTAGTAGTCCATCGCAGGACCCGTAAGGACAGCGAAGACGCGAGCCGACAGCCAGAACGTCTTGTCCACGATCCACTGCGCGCGTGCGGGGTCGTGCTTCATCAGAATTTCCAGAGTCGGTCCGCCCTGCTGTGCATGCCGCGCCTCGTCTGTCTGAATGGACGAGATCATGTTGGCAAAATTGATGTCTCCCGAAGCGAGTGCGTCCGATGCGAGAGCGACGAACTGCAAATTCGTAAAGCCGGTCTCGAAAACGAGCGGCAATTGGATTGCCGTATCGACGACATTGCCGCCCACCATCATAGCGTCAAAAAGAGCACGCGCTGAGATGATCGCCCAATTGTTCGTGTGGAACGCCTTTAACGCCCAGTCATATTGTGGATCCCTCCCGATAAACTCATGCGCGAAAAACAGGCTGAGCTGGCAGTGGCGGATCTCATCGAGAGCACCAAACACAGCCATGTTGCGCCACGTGCCTGAGAGGCCAAAACGCGCCATCCGAGCCTCTGCGACGAAGGCTGTGTATTCGGCCAGCGACACGCCGCCAAAGTGGAGCTTTGCGCAGGATTTCCACCCTTCATCCATACTCTCGAATACGCTCGATCGCTGAAGTGCCGCCTTGACTGCAAAGGCACCCGCTTCCTTCTCTCGTTGCACCGACACGTATTCGGGATAGCTAATCTTG
>DASXMJ010000234.1 GCA_036495685.1 Candidatus Binataceae bacterium
ATCGACTCAGCGCCAATGGGTGTCGACAAAAAGTGATGATCAAAGAGCGACAAGACCCACGGTCCGTGCAGCATAGTCAGTCCCTAACGCGCCTCAAAACCCTTGTCTCGTACCATTGCCAGCGTCGCGACTGCCCGCAAATTTGAACGGCCACCCCCATGAGGTGGCCGCCCCCTAACCCCTCCAAAGAAGCTTCTTCCACAAAAGAAGGACGCTTCTTTAAGAGAGGGGCGAGGGTAATATGACTTGGCCGATATAGAGGTCACAATGACTGTCGCCGCACATGATTCCGATTTTCCTGACCTGTCAGCCGCCAGGCATTACGCTATCCCGACGAGGCGGTTACTCAGTTGAAGGATTGCACCAAGCCGATGCGTCGTTACCCCCTTCACTTCTACAAGGCGGTGGATCTAGCTTACCTTCGCTGATGCGTTGACGACCCGACGGCATTTTCGGAGGCGCTTGCAGGGGGCTGAAAATAAATCCGTGTCGCGAGCGTCGCCTGAGGTTGGAAGCGCCGCTCGCTGCAGAGTCGACGAAGACAGCAACCGCATCGGCCAAGTGGCGCGTTTCTTCGGCCGGGCGGTGTCTGGCGCGTTGACTTTAAAAAAACGAAGTGTGCTTTTTCCTTTGTAATCCCCGCAGGGGTCGAGCTTGCAGCCTGGCCCAACTCCTGGACTGCGTTGCATGGAGGATTAGTGATGCCTGGCGACGATTATAGCTTCAGCACGATCGGGAGGGTTCACGGAGAAGCGAAGTACATCACGCCGCTCCTCGTTGACATTGCCGCGCAGGCCTCGCAGGCCGATCGAACTCGCTCGATTTCCGCCGGCGTCATAGCCGCAATCAAGAAGAACGACATCATGCGGATGTCGGCGACGCACCAGATTTCGGGGCTCGAGGAATCGATCGTTGCGATCGCAAACGAGCTCCGTGCGATCGCTCCGCGGTGTGGCTCGACGGCGTGGTGCCTGTGGAATCATCTGTGCGTTTTTCACTATTTCGCTGGGCTCCTTGGCCCGGCTCATATGGCTTTATTGGCCGAGCTCGTTTCGAAACGCGAGTGGGTGTGCCTTCCCGCCGGTGCGGCAACCCTGGTTTCAGGAATCGACGCAGGCGGCAACATCATCTTGTCCGGCGTCGCAACATTCGGGTCCGGCGGCCGCTACGCTGAATGGGCCGGTGTGCCGTTTGTCAGAGACGGCAACAAGACTCCGGAGTTTGCGCTGGTTGATCTTCGGCATCGGAAGGTTCGGATCAAGGAAACCTGGGATGGTAGTGCTCTGCGCGCGTCGGCGACCGATCACGTCTACTATGAAGGCGTGGAGGTGCCGCGCGAACGCGTGGTGCCCATGTTTCCTAAGTATCGCGCGTTCTTTCGGCAGCGCGATTATCCGGTGATTCATCACCGCTATCGCGAAGACTGGGTCGCCATCTCCGTGATGTGGCTCGCCGCAATGGCGAGCGGCGTAGCCGAGGCTTCGCTCGACGATACCGCCCACAACATTCGCGAGCGGATCGCAATCCTCGGAACGAAGATGATCGAAAAAGCGACCATACACGTGAACCTCGGCCGCGCCCGGGCACTGATCAACGCGGCGACCGATACGGTGTACGCCGCGATGGCCGAAACCGACGCACGGATCGCCGCCGCCGTGGTGCCGACTGAAGGCGATTATTTCCGCCAGACCGCGGCCGGAATGCAGGCGGTGCTGTTGTGCGACGAAGCGATGAAACTCATCCTTCGGGTCGTCGGAGGCAATGGACTACGCGAAGGTACCGATTTCGAACGCCGATATCGCGATTTTCAAGCGATGCCCCTGCACATCAACGGGCACATCGATCGCATAACGGAGCAACTGGGACGCATTTCTCTCGGGCTGGATTCACGAAATCCCTTTTAGCCGCCCGGCATTTGCTCGAAGGGTGTTCTCAAGCGACCGGCCGGGTACGAACCGCAGTCCTGCTCATTAAGGAGATCCATTCCAGCGCTTGCGTTTACAGTCTTCCCGACCACGGCGATGGGTACGAATCGTCCTGGGCGAGACTCTATAAAGCACGGAAAGGGCGACCGCGAGTTGTCCGGGACTCCAGCCAGAATGTGGGCGCCTGCTGATAAGTGGCTTGCAGCCGGGTTAGTCGCGTGCGAAGTTCCAACGACTCTACACGCAACAGGAAGCGTTCAGTGCGAAACCGCAGTGGGAAGGAGCGAAGCTGGCGGCGGTCGCTCGCGGAATACACCGATCGCCGGGTTGTGTTGGTTCTTATCCTCGGCTTTGCGAGCGGGCTGCCGCTGCTGCTTACCTTCTCGACGTTGTCCGCGTGGCTGGCCAGCGTAGGCATCAGGCGAGCGACGATCGGCGCGTTCGCCCTGGTCGGCACACCCTACTCGCTCAAATTCATCTGGTCACCGCTGATCGACCGGCTACCGCCGCCGCTGCCGCTCGGACGTCGGCGGGGTTGGGGAATCTCGATTCAAATCGCGTTGATCGCGGCAACCCTGGGTTTGGGCGCATGCGATCCACGTCACCACCTCGGTGCGATGGGTGCTCTGGCGGTGCTGGTCGCGTTTCTGTCCGCCAGTCAGGACGTGGTTATCGACGCTTGGCGTGTAGAAATTTTGCCGATCGAGTATCAGGGACCCGGCGCAGGGGTGATCCAGACTGGTTACCGGATCGCGATGTTGGTCTCAGGTGCGGGCGCGCTGATAATCGCTGACCACGCCGGGTGGTTCGCCGCGTATGCGACCATGGCAGCACTGTTGTTTGGCGGCCTGCTCGTGTTTCTTTTCAGCCCCGAACCGCAAGCGGCGGCCACCGCTGGGCGCAGTACTGAGACTAAGGGTTGGCAGGCGATCTCCGTGTGGTTCGCGACCGCCGTTGGCGGTCCGTTCTCCGATTTCATGCGTCGACCGATGTGGCCACTGATTATTATGGCAGTGGTCGGATACAAACTGGGCGAGGCGTTGGCGGGGGTGATGGCGATACCGCTCTATATCTCGCTCGGCTTCACTCTGACCGAAATCGCGGCGATGTCGAAGCTGGTCGGCTTTGGGGCGACGATTGTCGGTGCGTTGATCGGAGGAGTTCTCGCCGCGCGCTTCGGGATCTTGCGTTCGCTGCTGTTGTGCGGCGTGTTGCAGTCGGCGGGCAATCTCTTCTATGTGTTGCAAGCGATCGAGGGTCACCGGATCTTCTATCTGGCGCTGTGTGTCTCCGCAGAAAATCTGACCGGGGCGATGGCGGGGGCTGCGCTGGTCGCGTATTTGTCGAGTCTGTGCTCACCTGCCTTCACCGCAACCCAATACGCGTTGCTCTCTTCGCTGGCTTCTCTGGGACGCACCCTGTTCGCATCATCCGGCGGAGTCCTCGCTGATACTCTCGGATGGGTGCCATTTTTCCTGTTGACGACCGTAGCAACGGTTCCCGCGTTGTTACTCATCGCATGGATGGCTCAGCGACAGACCGGAGATGCGCGACTCTCCTTCGCCCAGGTAGGTCCATAAACTCGTCGCCCAAGGCGGGTCCCCCCTGAGGACCCGAGGTTCGCACCCTTCACGGTCGCGAAAGCACAGGCCCGGCCGAGAGTTGAGAAAGTTCCTGTAAGAGATGGAGTTTTAGGCTAGCCCGATAGCTATTCACGCACGAGCGACCAACCGCCGCAAGGGTAAGCGAATGAGCCACTGGTTCTGATCGCCGCCCGTCCTTCGACTAGAAGGATAATTGACAGACATCGTGAAGATTGATTTCTGGTCGCGATCGCAGGTCTTTCGAGCCTTTGCGACGCGTGATCCGTGAGCAGCTAAACGAGCCAAAACTCGCCGCACAGTGTGCGGAGCCGCCTCGCTAACCGTCACGAGCCGGCTCCCTGACGCCTGTCGACTGCCTGGTGCACTGGTCAAACGCGTTCGCCTTAGTAAGGTGAAGACTCTACTATAGAACGCTGCACGAATGCTCACTCAGCGATTAGCGACTACGCCATCGCCGCAGAAGAGATCCGAAGGCTGGTCTGGAGGAGTGAAACTTGAGCTCACATGGTAGGTACAGATCTTTCATATCGTTCATGGTTTTATTGACCCTCGCCGGGTGTACCAACGACGATCATGCAACCGGGGTCATCGAAAAGAAGTACGCAGCGCCCGGTCCCCATAGCGTAACAGTATCGCGCACTACCC
>DASXMJ010000235.1 GCA_036495685.1 Candidatus Binataceae bacterium
ATGAGGTGTAGGTCTTGTCGCCGCACGCGTATTTGCTTGGTGAGCCGATGCTGATGAGCGTGCAGTCATGCACATCGGGCGGCGGTGCGTTCGCAGTGCCGTTCGACGCAGCGCTGGGGATGCTACTCGGAGCGGCCGCGCATCCAATGAGGGTGAATGCGAAGGCGCAACTGGCGATAATTTTCAAGGCGATGCTTTTGGCTAAGCGCGGTCTGTTCACTACGTTCTCCTTCAGGGCTATGCCAAGTAAGGCGATGAATTAACTCTGGAAATAAATGACAAGATTTCCTTATTAAAAGAACATATCCCAGGTTTGTCGATTAGATTACTAGACTAGACCAAATGACCGGGCAAACGAAGCCTGGTGTTCTTCTATTAGGGTCCGCAGGCGCTCTCCCGGTCCGATACCTGGGGCGTAAGAACACACCGCTGCGCGGACAGGCTGTGGACGGCTTATCTTCCCGCTTCTCTCCGAAGGACACCGGAGGCGGAAGACCTTCGACGTCTCGTCTGCCAAGTTGCTCAACATCTTTTACTCCGGGCATGTCCACGACCCGACGAATATCGACAACGGGACTCCCAGAGAATGCTAGCTGGAGCGACTTCGGAACGGTTGAGACATATCAGTCTCTCGACATGACCGTTTTGCCACGGAGCTTCCCCGGGCGATCCCCTCGCAGTCGGATTGGTCGTCAGGCTGACCCTGACCAGCCGCCGTCGCATGTGACCGAGAATCGCCAACCATAGAACAGCGTGAACCGGACGGCGCCCATCACAAATCGGCCGACGGACAGAATGCCCGCGCTATGGTTGCGCAGGAAGACCTTCCAGCCCTGCAAGGTCGGTCGACCCGCCGCCCATGTACTTGGCGACGGTAGACTAGGCAACCTCGGCCCCCAGCATCAACTACTCACCCTGGATCCTTGGTGCTCCCACAGAGGGTTCTGGCCGTTCATATGCCGGATCAGCGCTCGGAGTTCGTGATCGATCTGTCGTCGGCTGCCGCGCCGACGAGAGCTCCAGCGCCAGTAGGCTCGGAAAATGCGGCGGTGCCCGGGATTACGGTCTCCGGCTTGACCACCGCGATTGCGTTCCGAATCGAAGGGAAGAATCCGTGCCGCCAGACAGGAGCAGCCGATCGAGGTTTGGGAGCTTAACTCGCGCCAACGCGTTTTCGGCTCAGCATCAACTGCTGACGCAGAACCAGGTTTTCAGCTCGCTGTCTCCCCTGTGAACGCAGACGACGTCGGAAACTGAGCAGACTGTCGGTCAGACATGCGAGCATCGCGTTCCAGTATCATACCGTCACAGGGGTATTACACTTTCCGAAGCTACTGCAATCTCAGCCATAATACTTGTCATAATGCCATCTTGATGGCATATCTTCTCGCATTATGAAACCTGGACCTTCATGTTGCTGGATCTACTCGCTTGTTGTGGCCGCAGCGTTGGTTGCACCCCACTCAAGCGCGCTTGCGCAGTCATCCGGCGGAGGCCTGGGTGACATGATCGTGCAGTTTGTTGACGACTGGCAGGCGCGCGCGACGCGCATCCAGTCGGAGCAACCGCACTGGATTACGCCGCTGGTAACCGTGACCCCCCGCCTGGAACAAGAATACCGCTACGATCAATTCTGGCAGGCCAATCAGAATGGACTAGCGACCGACAACTTTGGCGGCAGCAAGGGACTGGAGCTCATTCCCTTTCAAAATACCGAGGTGATCCTCGGAATTCCCCCCTGGATCGCGCACAACGGCAGCATTCGATTGCCGACTAAGAAAAAATCCGTCGCCACCGACGGGTGGGGCGACCAAACCTTCCTGCTCAAATATCGGCTGCTGTCAGCGAACGAGGAGAATGGCAACTACATCGTGACCGCCTTTATGGGGTTCAGCGCCCCGACCGGCGATGACGGCAACAGCGCCGGGCACGGGTTGTTCACCCCCACCATCGCGGGAGGAAAAGGATTTGGTGATTTCAGCGTTCAATCCACGCTGGGAGTCACCTTTCCCAGCGGCGGCGTCGCCCGGCTCGGGTGGCCAATGGTGTGGAATACCGCGTTTCAATACCACATCTTCCGGTACTTTTGGCCTGAGGTGGAAACTAATTACACATGGTTCGCCAAGGGCGAACACACCGGTAAAAATCAGCTGTTCCTGACCCCGGCGCTGCTGCTGGGACGGTTTCCGATCCGCGGACGCCTGGGCCTGACCATTGGTGCTGGCTACCAGGTCGCGGTCACGAAATACCGCGCTTACAACAACGCTGTCATCTTGAGCCTTCGCATCCCATTTTGAGCTTTCCACGGGCGCGTTGTCCGTATCGAGCCTGACCGGCTTGACCGGCGAAAGGGTTTCGGCACGCAGCTCCTGAGTCAGCCTTTGGCCGGACGCAGCATCTCGACCAAAGGCGTATTTGCATCGACACCGCCGCCCTTCCGCCGTGATAGAATGCTTGCCGCTGTGGTGAACAAGGTTATCTACCTGCATGACAAGGCGTCGGCGGTCGAGGAGAGCAGGTTCAAGATCAAGTATCGCGAACTGCTGAACGAAGCACAGCTCGCCGCCGTCACGCATCGCCAGGGACCCTTGCTGGTAGTCGCGGGCGCGGGCTCGGGCAAGACCCGCACGCTCATCTACCGCGTCGCACGCCTCATCGAGAGCGGCGTCCCGCCCGGAGCAATCCTGCTTTTGACCTTCACGCGTCGTGCGGCACAAGAGATGCTCGATCGCGTCGAGCGGCTGGTCGGCAACGCGTCGCGCCAGGTCGCGGGCGGCACGTTTCACTCCTTTGCCAACAACGTCCTTCGCCGCCATGGGGGGCCGCTCGGCCTCAAGCCCAATTTCACCATTCTCGATCGCTCGGACATGGAAGACGTGCTGAACCTGCTGCGCGCCCGGATGGGACTCGCATCGCGCGAGCGGCGCTTTCCCAAGAAAGGAACGGTAGCTGAGGTTATTAGCATGGCGCGCAACAAGCGCCGCGACCTGCCCGAGGAAATCGAATTCGACTTTGCCCATCTCATCGAGCATCAGGCGGATATCGTAGAGCTTGCGGCGAAGTATAACTTGTACAAACGCGAGCGCGGGCTGCTCGACTACGATGATCTTCTGGATCGGCTCCTGGAGCTGCTGCAGCAATACGAGCGGGTGCGGGAGCGCCTGTCATCCGCCTACCGCTACATAATGATCGACGAGTACCAGGACACCAACCTGATCCAGGCCGAACTGGTGCGGCTGCTGGCCTGCTCCCACCAGAACGTGATGGCAGTGGGCGACGACGCGCAATCGATTTATTCGTTTCGCGGCGCCAACTTCCGCAACATCATGGATTTTCCCTCGATGTTCGAAGGGACCCGCGTCGTCAAGCTAGAAGAGAACTACCGCTCGCTGCAGGGGATTCTGGACGTCGCGAACGAAGTCATTTCACGGGCCGCTGAAAAATACACCAAGGCCCTATTTACCGGGCGGCGCGGAGAGTTCCGGCCCCTGCTGGTGCGCGCCCAGGACGAGCATATGCAATCGCGCTTCGTGGCCCAGCGAATCCTCGAGCTGCGCGAGGAAGGCGTGGAGCTGTCGGAAATCGCGGTGTTGTTCCGCTCGAGCTTTCATTCCTTCGACCTCGAGCTGGAACTGCAGCGGCGTGACATCCCGTTCATCAAGCGCGGCGGTTTCAAGTTCATCGAGACCGCGCACATCAAAGACACGCTCGCGCATCTGCGCATCGTAGCGAACCCTGCCGATGCGGTGTCATGGCTTCGCGCCCTGACGATCGTACCCGGGGTGGGACACCGGACTGCCGAACGTGCGATCGAAACGCTGGTCAGTGCAGAACGACCCGAGCAAGAGTTGGCGCGCTTCGGTCGCCAAGGGCCGGCGCGCGGGGGCGCCGGCTTCGGACGGCTGGCGGAATTGGTCGCCGCCTTGAGGGGAGAGGGCAAGCGTCCAGCGGAGCAGCTTGCGATGGTGCTCCAGTACTATCTGCCGTTGATGCGTGATGCATACCCTGACGACTACCCCAAGCGCGAGCGCGATCTCGAGCATTTTCAGAACATCACTCAGCGCTACCGAAGCCTGGAGCAGATGCTCTCCGACATGGCACTCGAGCCGCCGAGCGACTCGCTCGACGGGGTGCTGACGAGCGAAGAGGAAGAGGGATACGTCACGCTCAGCACCATCCATTCCGCCAAGGGTCTTGAATGGCGGGTGGTGTTTCTTATCTGGGCGGCCGACGGACGATTTCCCGGCCCGATGAGTGTGGGTGTGGAAGAAATCGAGGAGGAGCGACGCCTGATGTACGTGGCGGGTACCCGCGCCCGTGATGAGCTTTACCTGATCTATCCTATATACATGTTTGATCGCGTGAACGGCTTCAGCATGGGCCGCGCCTCCCGCTTCCTGGATGACCTGCCAGTGGAAATTCTACCGACCGCGACCCTGCAGGAATCGGACGACGGCTGACGCACCGGGTGGGACTTTTATCGGCAATTTCGCTCCGCCTGCTGGTCAACGGCACTGTGTGCTAGAAGGCAGGGTTCCACACACATTGTCAGGGCACCGCGCGAACTTCTAATCGCAGGTCCCGCGCCGTGACAGCCCTCTTTAAGCCCGAGTCTCTTGCGCTATTGACTTGGAAACTCTACAAGCGCAGCACGCGCTCAGCGTTAAGGTGACAGATCTTCTCTCGGTCCTGATCGGTTATCTGCAGATGGTTCAGCCAGTCGGCAGCGACGCGATTCGATTCGTAAGGCCAGTCGACCGAAAAGAGAATGTTATCCGCACCTAGCGCCATCAAGGTGCACAGGAAAGCGGGCATGAAGAAGTTGCCGCTCGTCGTGACCACCAGGTTTTCTCTCAGGTATTGCGCGGGCGCCTTCTTCAAACCCCGCCGTCTGGCGGCGAATTGAGTGTGGTCATTGAGGCGGTGAATCCAGAAGGGCAACCCTTCGCCGAGATGGCCCAAGATCATCCTGAGATCGGGATAAGCGTCGAACAACCCAGCGAATACCAACCTGATGAAATGGGTGCACGTATCCATCGCGAACCCCCACGCCGGCGTGGCGAGTTCGCCGTAGCCTTCAAAGTAGGCCTTGAACACGTCCGGATGCGGAATCGTGGGGTGCAGGTAAATTGGCACCTTTAAGGCTTGGGCGCATTCGAAGATTGCCCAGTACTTTTGATTGTCGAGAAACTCGCCCTGAACGTGACCATTGATCATGGCTCCCTTGAAGCCGAGCTGGTTAACGGCTCGTTCCAATTCTTTCGCTGCGGTAGCGGGAGTGGAGGTCGGCAGCGAAGCGAATCCTGCCAGGCGGCCGGGATGCGCTTGGATCGCCTCGGCGAGCCGGTCGTTGGCATCGGTGGCCATCGCAATCGCGGTCTCGCCCTCGAATCCTTCACAGCCAGGCATCGTCAGCGAGACGACCTGCACGTCGATCCCGTTCGCGTCCATCGCGGCCAGTCGCGTGTCCCCCAGGTTCAACAATTCAGCCGAGATGTCGTAGCCGAGATAGGCTCCTCGTTCGGCGAGGTTGTAGCCCGACACGTTGCCCCGCGGGAACATTTCCTGAAACATGGGGGTGGCGAAATGATCTTCGAGCGTAATTACCCTCACGACCAATTCTCCTATAGGTAGCTGCGATGTCCGAGTTGCGGTCCCTGGTTTGACCGTTGCTGATTATAGCTCGCTCCGAGCTTGACGTGGAGAAAGTCGGTGGGGCCGCGGTGCCGAGGGGCCAGGCGGTCCATTTTCAAGAGATAGCAGCCTAGATGAGGCATCGAAGATCGATTCCATGCTTCGTGCGCTTAGCGGTCCAGCAGGGAATTCCGGGTCAGCCCCAGCCTTCGCATGATCGTTTGAACCAACGGACGGAGTCCCGGTTTCGCGACCTCGAACTTCGCGTAGCCGGGAATCGGCTCGTCCAGATGCATTGGCAAGGACACTTCGCGCAGCACCGGCACCTTCTCGGGGATGGTTTCGCTGGCCGGCGCATCGCCCGCCAAGTGATCACCCGGGTTCCGACAGGCGCACCAAGGTGGGCAACATTTTTCCAATTTTCGTATAGGGGCTGTGCGTGCCTTTGAACAAGGTGTCGGTTTTGAACCTTTTGGAACCCGCGCGGATAAGATGTTCGTTATTGCCCAGCGGCGGCATCGCGTCGAGAGAAAAGCTGCGTAAGGTACGAAGCTGGTGTATTCTTCCGCGCTCGATACTATTGATCGATTCCCATGATCACTCGAAACCGCCAGCAGGGCGGAGCGATCACTTCTGGCCACTTCGTGCAGGTGGATCGAACGAGCCGGAGAATCTCTGGTACCAGCCCGCGGAAAATGAATGGAACAAGGAGAGTTTCGGATACAGAAAAAGGATTGTCTTGAACCCCAACTATGTAAAAGACATCAAAACTCGATCAGTCAGACTCGAAGGAAGCTTATGAGAAGCTGACGACCGATTGGGGTTGTGTATTATCATGCGATGCGTAACCACAGTGACCAAGATGTCGTCGACGAAGACGACGAGTGAAGAGTCTGAACCCTTCGGGCAGGTCGCAAAACTTTGTGCGAAGGCAGCTCTGAAGGCCTGGCTCACTCCGGAGCTGCGCAGATCGCGGAGTTTAGTATTCCTCGTCGGACTACTTTTGCTCGCGGTGTCGGTCGCAAACTCCGATGAACCGGTGGGCTCGATCCAAGAGCTCCGGGGCACCGCGCGGGTCTATCGCGCTGCAAAGGCGATCTCCGCAGCGGTCGGTATTTTCGTGATGCTCGGCGACAGGATAGAAACCCTCGCTGACAGTGAGCTGACACTGATCTTACGGGGTGGAACTCGGCTCACGCTAGGTGAGGAGAGCACGATGATCATCGACCGGCACCTCGTTAAAAATGAGACCCATATACAATCGACGGTTCGCCTCTTGCTCGGGAAATTGCGCTCGTGGGTAAACGATACGGGAGGGGGCGGAAGCGTGAATTTTGAAATACATACCCCCAACGGCGTGGCAGCCGCACGCGGGACCGACTTCGAGGTGAATTTTATCGAAGGCAAACCCTGTCCCGCCGACCCTAGCTGTCTGCGCTACACGACCGTCGGCGTGTACCAGGGCGTGGTAGTCGTTACTAACCCGACCAGCCCTGCCGGGTCGCTGCCGGTCACCGTCACGGCCGGTTATCAAACGACCATTCCGTGCGAGAGCCCGCCCACCCCGCCTTCACGTTGGGGCGCAGAAGAGCTAAGAGCGCCGGGCTATCATTGACCAGGCAGAATTGAAGATGCATCGCCGGAGTAGCTCAGGGTCCGCGAATTTGCGGCTTTGCGCGGTTGTTGTGCTGCTGGCGTTATGGCTCGGCAAGGCACATGCGGGGACGGACGGGGATTTTTTCACCCTGCAGCAACCCGGACACCTTGGGCTGACCATGTTCGCCAGCGGCTTCGGGTCGGATACTTATGCGACCACCGGGGCAGGATTCCAGCTCGAGCAGAGCGTTACCCGCTATGTGGGCCTGGTCGGTCGAGTATCTGCCTTTCAGGTCTATCAGGGAAAAGGATACAACAGCCCATTTGTGACGGAGTCGACCGGGGTGCGAACCTACGAACGGTTCGAAGGCGGAATCGACCTTACACCTGTTTCAGGGCTTTCGCTGGTCGTGTTGGGAGGACGCGACGTCGGCAACAGCAATGCGCCGGTCATCGAAGGGGATTTTTCCAGCTGGCTGTTTCCGTACAGTCCTTACCCCGTCAACTTGTCTTTCAGCTCGACCCATTTCTTCGAGAATGCGGTTACCAGCAACCAAATCGATGCGCGCGCGGTCGCGTACGGTACCGCTCGATGGCTCCTGCTGCTAGGTGGCGGAGGAGCGGTGTGGGGAGGGGGTACGGTGGGAAAGCCCAACGGACAGGGCGGACCCGACGTAGGTCTATTTCTGCGTGAACTCCACACCAGTATCGATCTGCAGAGCGGCTACGGCAGTTCACATCTATACGGTCTGGTGAGTGTCTCGGTCAGTTTCGGCTGGGACGAATGAAGAGTTCAGTTGGGACGAATGAAGAGACCTGAAACATTCGAGAACCCTGCCGTTCCCGAACCGAGATGCAGCGGTGGCCTTTGGTCCACGCCGTACTATCGGCAGGCGCTTGGTGGGAAACGCGGAGCAGTGCGCGTTGCACTGGGCTCAAACTCAATCAGAACCGCGGGGTGAAAGCGGTGTAGGCGAGCTCGCGCGATAGCGTAGACCGTCCACCAGCAGAGCAACCATGCGCCGCGGATGGGCGGGATTACCGTCATGAGCCGGCGCGCACAGGCTCGCGACGGCTCGCAACAGGTCGTTCGGTTCGATACCGGCGCGTACCTCGCCTGCTGCGGCCGCTGCTTCAAGCAAGGTCTTGAGCACGGGCCGGAGTCGCTTTTGGAAGTAGGCGGGCAAGGTCTCATACGCCGCGTTGCCCGAGTGGAGAGCCGTTGCAAGTCCGCGCTTGGCGGCGATGAAGTCCACGTAGCGCTGCATCCATCGCGCCAGCGCCTCGCCGGGATCATGCTCGGTCGCAAGCACCGTTGCGGCGTCTGCGCAGGCGTCGACCTCGCGGCGGAAGACGGCCACGATTAGGTCTGAGCGCTGCGGAAAGTGGCGATAAATAGTTCCAATGCCGACGCCCGCCTTTTCTGCAATTTCTCGCACCGGAGCATCCACTCCGGAGCTCGCAAACACTGCCATGGCCGCCTGAAGCAACGCATCGATATTCCGCTTCGCGTCGGCGCGCACGCGTCGATCCGTCCGTTCGCCAGGCTCCCAACCATCGGCCTGTTTGCCTGGTTTGCCTCCCATCATCCTGCCTCTTGCGAAGTGGAACAATGTTCCGTATACAATTGGAACATCGTTCCACTTACATTCTATCTAGCACAGCGGGGCAACTTCCGCCACGCATCGCAAAAAGGAGATAAATAATGCAGGACAAACCCGTCGCCCTGGTCACTGGGGCGAATCAAGGAATCGGTCTTCAAATCGCAAAAGATCTCGCGGCACACGCCTTCACCGTGCTGGTCGGCTCGCGCAATCTCGAGCGTGGCCAGGCTGCGGCCAAGACGATTGAGGGAGACGCCCACGTGCTCCAACTCGACGTGACGGATAAGGCTTCGATCGCCGCCGCGGCGCAGCGCGTGCGCAACGAGTTTGGTCGCCTCGACGTGCTGGTAAACAACGCAGCGATCTCCCATACAGGACGGATGGCGGGTATGTCCGTCGAGCAGTACGCCAAGTCGACCCGCCCAAGCAACGTGTCCCTCGATGAAGTGCGCGCGGTGTGGGAGACCAACGTGTTCGGCGTTCTCGCCGTTTACCAGGCGATGCTGCCGCTCCTGCGCGAGGCGCCCGCAGCCCGCATCGTCAACGTGTCGAGTGGCGTTGGCTCGTTGACAATGAACTCGGACCCGGCCTGCCCCTGGCGCCCGATCTTCGGGCCTGTCTACCCTGCGTCCAAAACAGCTCTCAACGCGATAACGCTCGCGATGGCGATCGAGCTCGAGCCCGCCGGTATCAAGGTCAACGCCGTCTCTCCGGGCTTCACCAAGACTAACCTCAACAACTATGCGGGCACCGAGACTGTCGAGGAGGGCGCCGCCGAAGCGGTACGCGTTGCGCTGCTTGGCCCGGACGGCCCGACGGGTACGTTCACTCACGCAAAATTCGGAAAGCTGCCGTGGTGAGGTAGTCGATAGCGCTCAGGCTCGATCAAAGCCAGAAGCGAGAGCGGCGGCGAGCGCCAGGCCTGATGGGAAGTTACGCGGGGGTGTCCACCAGACAACCTGTTCTGGGCCGCCCCCGGATCCGATTTTATTAACGCGTGGTCCTTAAGCGCCGCTAGTCGGCCGACTTGCGACTTTGTGGAGCCTGGAAGCAACCGATTCAGCCGCTTCGCGCAGCATGGAACTCTCCATCGGCGGCACGACCGGTCGTATTGACAAGTACGACCGGTCGTGCTGATATCTCAATGATGACCAATATCACCACCTCAACACGCCAACGAATCCTGCGTGAGGGGCTCGCCCTGATGAGCCAATCGGGTCTGAGCGGGGTCACGCTCGGCGTTCTGGCCGACCAGGTCGGCATGTCGAAAAGCGGGCTGTTCGCCCACTTCCGCTCAAAGGAAGACGTACAGATCGAGTTGTTGAATCACATGACCGAATTCGTAGCCGAACACGTGATCCGGCCGGCGATGGCGGTGCCCGAAGGGCTTCCACAACTGCGCGCGCTGGTGCGGAATTGGTTTGGATGGGCACAGCGGGCGGGGTTGCCAGGCGGTTGTCCGGTGGCTGCCGGTCTGTTCGAGTTCGACGACGTTGAGGGGCGGGTCAGGAACAAAATACTCGAGATGGAAGCCGCATGGCGCCACACGCTGGTGCGACTCGTTGAGCGGGCAGTTGAGCTAGGACACCTGCGGCGCGAGCTGGACGTTGATCAATTCGTGTGGGAACTGTGCGGCATTTATCTTGGTCATCATGCCGCGCATCGGTTTCTGCGATCCTCCGACGCCGATGCTCGCGCACAAACTGCCTTCCAGGCTCTCCTCGATCGCGCGATCCCGTCGAGTGCCGGGCGCCGCGCTTCCCAAAAGTCAACCCGATCTCGAAATGCAAGGAGAAGAACCGAGTGAACCCAACACAACCGCCTCTCGAAATTGGCATGTTGCTTTATCCGGGACTGACGCTGCTCGATCTGATTGGTCCGCAGACCGTGTTTTCGTGGTTCGCCAACACTCACCTGGTGTGGAAAACGATGGATCCCGTAGTCTCGGACACCGGAATCGGGATTCAGCCCACCCGTACATTCGAATCGTGCCCATCTAAACTTGATATCCTGTTTGTTCCGGGCGGCTTTGGTCAGCAGCAACTCATGGACGACGCGGAGGCGCTCGCCTTCCTCGCCGATCGCGCGGCTGAATCAAGGTACGTAACTTCCGTCTGCAGTGGTTCGCTTTTGCTTGGAGCGGCGGGGCTGCTGAAGGGGTACAAGGCCACATCTCATTGGGCGACCCGCGATGCCCTTAGTGCTTTTGGAGCGGAGCCGGTTGACGCGCGCGTGGTTGTGGACCGCAACCGGATTACCGGAGGCGGCGTCACCGCCGGCATCGACTTCGGTCTGGTCCTGCTCGCCAAACTCCGCGGAGACGAGGCGGCGAAGCTCACCCAATTGGCGATGGAATATGACCCGGAGCCTCCATTCTCGTCGGGAAGCCCCAAAACCGCTGAGTCCTCGACCATTCAGCAGGCGATGGCATTCATGGTGGCGCACGCGGAGAAACAGACCCAGCGCCGGCAACATGAAGTGGTGAGCTGAGGGACGATGCCTCTATGAACGTTCATCAAGTTCCTGCATTTCACGGGCTCGATGCGCTACCCCCGGTCATCATCGCCGGCGCGTACATTGTCGCGTCGTCGCTGATCCGGGAGCCGAGTCGCAGGAGTTTCAACGCGATCATGATCGCTGGGGCGGGTGCTGCCTATCTCGGCGGCGGATTCGGGGTCTGGGAGTTCGCGTTCACTGCGGTCGTAACGTTTTGTGCTTTTAAGGGTCTACAGTCTTACCGCTTCATCGCAGTGGGTTGGTTGTTGCACGCGGGGTGGGATGTGCTGCATCACTTTTACGGCAACCCGATTGTCCCGTTCGCGCCCACATCGTCGGCAGGATGTGCCATCACCGATGTAATCATCGCGATCTGGTTTTTCGCAGACGCACCATCCGTTTTCGACCTGATTCGGTTTTCCGGAGCAGCGGCAAAAGCATAACCGGTTGCCTTGTCGCCCGACTGGGCTGAGCGCCAAACTTTCGATCGCATCGTGAAGGCGACGATTCACACACCGTGCGATCATCAAGAGCTTCGCTCGGACGACCGCTTTAGGCGAGCCGACAAATTACAGTTCGCGATTCGGTGCGCGGCAGCAGCAGGCGTGGCAATCTGCCGCGACGCCGGGCAAGCCGGCCGGTCCGCGAGACCTGGACGCGAATGGTTTTTGCACTGCAGCTGACGTCGAAACGCCACTCGCAGAAAGAACCATCTTTGTACGCGTAGGACTCGCCGTCGTCCTCGAATGAGGTCGCAGTGAATGATCCGGTCCCAAGAGGTGGAAAGAGATAGAAGCCGCGCCGGTCGCCACGCGAATCAAAGCTCTGCCGCGCAACATTTGCTGCGACCAGGCTGCAGGCACGCGCCAAAAGTGGCGGGCGCTTGGGGCCCGCACTTAGCCTGACGGTCTGGCCGCCGGCGAGTCTTCTTCCGCTCCAGAAGTCATACCAGTCCACACCGTCTGGTAGGTAAACGAGGCGCGACCTTATGCCAGGCTCGACCGCCGGAGCGGCGAGCAGCGCGGTTCCCACCATCATTTGGTCGCTTTCGTTGTAGCATTGCAGATCGTGCGGGAAGTCATAGAACATCGGGCGGACCATCGGCTCGAAATTCCGGTGATACCGCCACAGCAGATCGTAGAAGTAGGGCAGCAGCCGGTAGCGGAACCTGATCAGATCGCGAATATGGTGCGTGATCTGCGGAAACATCCACGGCTCGTTCACCGTGCCGTCGTCGTTCCAGGAGTGGATAACGAAGCGAGGCATGAAAATTCCGAACTGAACCCAGCGCAGAAACAGCTCCGGGTCGGGCTTCGGTCCGGTGAAGCCTCCGACATCGTGCCCGATGTTGGACACTCCGCAGAGGGCGAGGCTCAAGCCCATGCGGAGGTTGTATTTGAGCGTCTCCCACGAAGTATAGTTGTCGCCCGACCAGGTCTGCGCGTAGCGTTGCACGCCGGCGCCGCCCGATCGCGTGACGACGAATGGGCGTTGCGACGGCGCTGACTCGCGTTGCGCATCGCGGGACGCGCGTGTCATCAACAGAGCCTGAAGCGGGCGTGCCTCGATTGCTGCGCGCCGGTGTCCGAACCCTTCTATCCGTGCCCGCGGCGACTTGATCTCATACTCGTTGTTATCGTTCCAGGTCGCCGCGATGCCCAGCTCGAGCAGCTGCGTCTTGACCTGCTCTTTCCACCACCTGATAGTTCGCCGACTGGTGAAATCCAGATAGGCTCCCTCCCCGCCCCAGACCTGAACCCAAGCGGGCGTCCCGTCTGTTTCGCGAATCAGCAGCCCGAGCCGCCGTGCCTCCTTGATCCGCGGATGGTCTCGTAACAGCCACGGCTTGAGGTTCGCGCACAGTCGCACACCCTTGTGCAGGAATGCCGACGAAAGCCGGCGCGGGTCAGGGAACTTGCCGTGGTTCCAGTGAAAGAGGTATCGCCTACCGCCGACCGATGTGTAACCGGAGGAGAGATGAAACGAGTCGCACGGCACGCCGTGCCGTTCGCAACGTGCCAGAAACTTGTACATCTGCTCCTGCGCGTCCGGGGCCTCCGTATAGCTCATGCCGGAAGCGGAATAGCCAAGGCTCCATTTGGGCAACAACGCCGGCCGTCCGGTGAGCCAGGTGAAGCGGCGGACTACTTCCGCCACACTCGGCCCGGCGATCACGTAGTAGTCGAGAATCCCATGGTCGGCGATAAAACTCCTAAAGAGGCCGTGATACGCGGAGCGCTCACAGCCGAAGTCGAACGTGCAGTCCGAGAAAGTGTCATAAAAGATGCCGAACGCGAGATTCGTGCTGGGCCGCCACGTGACGTAAAACGGCAGGTGCTTGTAGAGTGGGTCGGACGACTTCGCATCGTAGCCAAGCGCATCGGTAGCGCTCAGAACCAGCCGCCGTCCCGTCAGATCGAGGTCACCGCTGTGCTCGCCCAGGCCGAAATACTTCTCGGCCGGATCACGCGCCAGGTAGTGGTAGACGCGATCGTCCCACCAGCCGAAGTTGTAAGCCTGTGTCGGTCGGTCGCGTGCCGCGTCAAGCCATCGCCGGCCACCGGCGCGCATTTCCCACGTGCAGAGAAATCCGGTTCGTTCGACCGTCAGACGAATCCGCTTGGTCGCAACATCGAAGCGGTCGGCGGTTTCATGGTACAAAAATCTTGGTGTCGAGAAGCCGGTTAGGTCGCTGCGCCTGCGTCCTGCAATTGGTCCGTCGT
Source organism: Candidatus Binataceae bacterium (assembly GCA_036495685.1). NCBI lineage: Bacteria > Candidatus Binatota > Binatia (SeqCode) > Binatales (SeqCode) > Binataceae (SeqCode) > Binataceae bacterium (SeqCode). Next base: position 14,054 of record DASXMJ010000235.1, read on the forward strand.
CCGCGCCGGGCGCTACTGCCCAGGTCCTCGGGAGATCGCGCCGCCCTGGAGATATGACGAGGACGCGGAGGATGTCTTCCTCGAGAACAAACAGATGAGCGGTCGCACCGGAGCTGGCTCGCAAGACCAGATGGCCTCGACTCTCGCGCTCCAGCGAAAAACGCGGCGGCCGGATCGGCGACACGCGCACATTCATAGCGCTTTGCTTCACGCCGATGGCACCGAAATTCCCCCCCAAAACCGGTGAGCCAAAAAGCCCGCCTCAAAGTTCTGAGTCGTTGGGTAGAATCTACGCCGGCGCTGGCACTTTGGGCGCGCCGCTATTTGTATGAAATGGGGAGGAGCCGACGACCCGGCGGCACGCTCGACTCCCCGACAGCTTCATACTCCCTGGACGATGAAGGCCCGGTAGCTGGCGCCTTTGAAGCGATGCTCGCGTGCCTCGCGGTAGGCGGGGCTGTCGTACCATGCCTTGGCTGCCTCAAAGGTCGGAAACTCGAGCACCACTGCTCCTTCGATTTGAGGACCCTCCAGCACCTCGTGCCGGCCATATGCAGCTCGCGGCGTGACCGGATGGCCCGCCAGGGTTGCGGGTGCGACTTTGGAATAGGTCTCAAGCTCTTTGGGATCGCGCGTGCTGTCGCGAATGAAAATTGCGTAAGCTGGCATATTTTTTTCCTCCTTATGATGGCCTCATCCCGTCAGGCTCATGCCCCCAACGGCATGTACGCTCAAGCGGTAGCGAAGCTCGAATGCCTCGCGTCTGTCAATCGTTCCTGGTCACGAGGTGAATCGCGCACCCGTGAAATCGCAGACGTGCTCACGCGAAGCTCTTAAAATCCGCTAGCCGGCCGATTTCGCGACCTCGAACTTCGCGTAGCCTGGAACCGGTTCGTTCAGGTGCATCGGCAGGGAGACTTCGCGCAGCACCGGAACCTTCTCCGTAACAGTTCCGCTCGCGGGTGCGTCGCGTGGCACCGTGATCACCCGGGTTCCGACGAAGCGCACCACGGTAGGCAGCATCTTGCCCATCTCCGTGTAGCGGGTGTGGGTGCCCTCGAACAGGGCATCGCTTTTGAACAGTTTCGATCCCGCCCGGATCAGATATTCGTTATTGCTCAGCGGTCGCACCGCCACAGATTCACTCATCACATAGATATGGCCCACCGTGGGACGCAGAAAACCCGGGTACAGCGGATTAATTCCTAGCCAGAAGGGGAGGATGATGTGGCGCTCGGGCGCCCAGTCGCTGAGCCGCACATGCGCCTGGCGATCATCATTGGTGAGCGTGAAGTCGCGCCCCTCGAAGTCGCGCAGGATGTCGCGGCTCAATTGATCCTGTGGCGGGGTGCTGATTTCGCCGGTCGGACCGAAGTCTAGCGCACTGTTCGGGTTGCACGCCGCCGCCCAGATGCCCAGGAGTAGCGCAAGCCCGATGCCCATGGCGGTCGCGAGTTTCATTCAACTCGATAGCGCGCATAGCTGCTCGGAATTCCACCGCCCAGCGTCCATTTCATCGGCGAGGAGACCTCGCGCACCACCGGAATTTCCACCCGTTTGCCGTCCGCTCGCGTGAAAGGTCGCTTGCCAATGTATTGCACGATAATCGGGAGTAGTTTGCCGCTCGTGAGATAATGCGTGCGCCCGGTCTGCAGGACGGTTTCCTGCTTGATGAGTGAGCTGCCCGCCTCGATCATCCATTCGCCGGGCGCATCGAGCGGTTTTCCGAGCTGCGCCTCGCTCACCACGTAGTAATCGCCTTCTTTGGGTTGCTCCACCCCGGGGACCAAGATGTTGATGCCGAACCAGAACGGCAGCTTAAGCCAACGATCCTTGTCCCAGCCGGGCGGCCGCACTTCTGCGACAGTGTTGTCGGTGCCGAGCACGAACGGCTTGCCGCGAAAATTCTCCTCTACCGCCTCGGCGCTGGCGTAAACCGACGGGCGCGCAGGCGGCGGGGCTTTGGAGCATCCCGCAAACACCGCGAGCGCCGCAATTGCAACTGCCGAGACACGTACGCGCTCAGGCGCTGCGCGCATAGTGCGAGGCGATTTCCCGGCCGACCAGCTCGATCTGCCGGGGCCACGCCTGCGGGTCTGCAATCGGCCACAGCACGAACTTGTCGAGACCCAGCGCGACGTACTCGCTGAGCCGCCCGATCACGTCCTCGGGCGAACCAAACACGCTGCGTTCCAGGAATTGTTCGGCGCCCCGGCCGAGCGCGGAGATCATCGGGCGCATCTCATCGAGCGCCTTCTCACGCGATCCGGCAATCCGGCAGAGCAGAATCAGTCCCGCTTCGATGCGCGCATTCGCGCGACCGTACTCGGCGGCGTAGTTACGAATCTTCTCCATATTGGCGCCGAACTCTGCAGGGGTCTGAAACGAGGCGAAGTAGCCGTCCGCCAGACGGGCAGTACGCTTCAGGACCGCATCGGAGCGCCCGCCCACCCAGATGTCCATCGTGCCGCTGTCGTTGTTGCCGCGTGCGACCGGGCGCGGCTCGATACTCACGTTGTCGAAGTTGAAGAAGCGCCCGTGATAGCTCGCCTTCGGCTTGGTCCACACCTCGCGCAGGATTTCGATTCCTTCATCGAGCCGCCGCCCTCGCGATTCGGTCGAAATGCCGCACGCCGCATAGTCTGCGAGATTCGCGCCCGTGCCCACCGCCATTACCATCCGGCCGCCGGACAGGTAGTCGAGCGAGGCGAATGCCTTGGCCACCAGCAGCGGATGCCTGAGGTTCAGCAACAGGACGCTCGGTCCGAGCTTCATCTTGGTGGTGCGCGATGCCAGCAGCGAGAGGGTTGCGACCACGTCGAGTTCGGGCGAAGGTGCAAGCAGGTGATCCGAGAGCCAGAACGAATCGAGCCCCCAGTCCTCGGCGCGCTCTGCGACCCGCGCGATCGTTTCCGCCGATGGCATCCCGAGCCGCCACAGGCCGAACCCGGCTCCGATCTTGATCTGCTTCATGATGAGCCCATTGCGAATTGCGCCGACCTGCGATGATATTAGCATGAGCGCCGCCTGAATGAATTCGAGCAACGCGTCATCCGGTTCCAAGCCGATGAACGTGACCGTACTCGGGTCCGGGGACGCGTTCGCGACCGCCGGGCGTTCCCAATCTGGTTATCTGGTTCGAGTCGGTGGCACCTGCGTCCTGATGGATGCGGGACCCGATCTCCTCGGCTCCATGAAGCGCAAGAAGCTCGCCCCTGCCGACCTCGACGTGATCGCCATCAGTCATCTGCACGGCGATCACTACGGCGGTATCCCGTTCCTGATGCTCGAGTACCTGTACGAAAGCCGGCCGGACCGCATTATCCACTTCGTCGGCCCACGCAACCTCGAGAGCCGCTGCTGGCGGATGATGAAGCTCGCCTACCCGCGCTTCAATGTCGGGGTAATCCGGCCCTGGCTCCGTTTCATAGAGATTGAACCACACCAAGAAGTCAGGGCAGGGCGGGCTCGGATCAGTGCAATTCGCAGTCCCCACATGGAGACCGATATTTCTCTCTCGCTTAAGTTGAGGATCGCGGGCCGGACGATTGTCTACTCGGGCGACTCGGGGTGGAACGAAGAGCTGGTGTCGTTTGCGGAGGGCGCCGATCTGTTTATTTGCGAATGCACGTACTACGAGAGCTCGCAGCTGACTTTTCATATGAACTATCCGCAGCTGGCAGCTAACCGCAGCCGTTTCAAGGTCAAGCGCATGCTGCTGAGCCATCTGGGCCGTGAGGTGCTGGCACATAAGCGCAACCTGAAGATGAAACTTGCGTTCGATGGCCTGAAAATCAAACTCTGAACCTGCCTAGAGGTGACCGAAGGACAGCGACTATGGGAATTGCACAGGGACAACGCGCGCTGGTAGTGGGCGTCGCCAACGAAAAGAGCCTGGCGTGGGCCATCGCACAGCAGCTTCACGCCGCCGGCGCCGAGATCGCTTTGACCTACCAGGGCGAGGTGCTCGAAAAGCGGGTGCGGCCACTCGCGGCGCAAATCGAGGCCACCGTGATCGGCGAACTCGACGTAACCAACGACGATCAGATCGCGGCGACCTTTGGCGCGCTCAAGGCACAGTGGGGCGGAATCGATATGCTGGTGCACGCGGTAGCTTTCGCCGAGCGCGAAGACCTGCGCGACCGCTTCCTCAACGTGAGCCGCCGCAATTTCGCCCGCTCGATGGAAATCAGCGCCTATTCGCTCGTCGCGCTGGCGCGCGCCGCGGAACCATTGATGGAAGCTCGGGGCGGAGGGTCGATCGTCACGCTCACCTATCTCGGTGCGGTGCGCGCCATTCCCAATTACAATGTGATGGGAGTGGCGAAAGCCGCACTGGAAGCCTGTGTGCGCTACCTGTCAATTGACCTGGGATCGAAAAACATTCGCGTGAACGCAATCAGTGCGGGTCCCGCGCGGACCCTGTCCTCGTCCGCGATCAGCGGGTTTCACACCATGGTCCATGAAGTCGCGCAACGCTCGCCCCTGCGCAGGGGAATGGAGATCGATGAGCCGGCCAAAATGGCGGTGGCCCTGCTCAGCAACCTGGCCAGCGGCGTCACGGGGCAGACGATTTACGTTGACGTGGGCTACAATATCGTCGGACTCTGAACCCGCGCACCCGCGCGGCCCGCGGAGGAACTCAGCGATGGGAATTTTCATTGTGCCGCAGCTTTCGGACAATTTTGCCTATCTGGTGGTTGACGATTCGAGCAACGAAGCCGCGATCGTCGATTGCGCCGAGGCCGACAAGGTCATCGCCGCGGCTCGCGCGCACGGCGTCAAATTGACCTCGGTTCTCACCACCCACTGGCATCCGGATCACAGCGGCGGCAATCAAGACATCGCCGCCAAGATTCCCGGCATCCACATCTACGGCGCCCGCGCCGAGGGCGGCCGGATTCCCGCGCTGACCAATCCGTTGGACGACGGCGGCTCGGTTAGGATTGGCAAGCTCGAAGGACGCGTCATCGGCATCCCGGCGCATACCAACGGCCACGTCGCCTATCATTTTCCCGCGCTCAACGCGGTATTTACCGGCGACACGATGTTCATCGGGGGATGCGGGCGCGTCTTCGAGGGCAAAGCCGCCACCATGGTCGAGTCGCTCGCGCGCCTCGCGGCGCTACCGGACTCTACCGCCGTCTACTGCGGCCACGAGTACACCGAAAAGAACCTGCGCTTCGCGCTCACGCTGGAACCGAACAACCAGGCGCTTAGGGCGAAGCATGACGCGGCGGTGAAGGCGCGCGCCGCCGGCAAATGGACGGTCCCATCGACGATCGGCGATGAAAAGCAGATCAATCCGTTCCTACGCACGGACAGCGCCGAGTTGCGCGGGAGTCTCAAGAAGATCGATCCATCGCTGAGTGACGATCGAGTGGCGCTGTTCGCCAAGGCGCGCGAGCTGAAGGACCGCTACTAACCAGCGATGCCGGATGCCTAAGCACATCGGAATCGTCGCGGTCAGCGCCGAGGGCGCCGCCCTGTGCTACCGAACGATCTGCGCCGAGGGCGCCGCGATTTTCGGCCGCCACAATCATCCCGAAGTGACCATGCATACGGTTGCGCTGGCTACGCACATGGAGCATATCGGCGCGGGGCGCTGGGAGGATGAAGCACGACTACTGCTGGAATCCGCGCACAAGGTGGCGGCGGCAGGCGCCGACTTTCTGATTTGTCCCGACAACACCGCGCATCAGGCGGTGGATCTGATTCGCCAGCGGGCTCCGATACCGTGGCTGCATATCGCCGAGGAAGTGGCCGCGGTCGCCCGCGAGCGCGGCTACCGGACGGTGGGCGTGTTGGGAACGCGCTACCTGATGGAAGGACCCGTGTATCCGAAGCGGTTGTATGACCGCGGCTTAGGCCACATGATTCCTGACTCGGATGATCGGGAACGAATCAACCAGATCATTTTTGACGAGCTGGTTTATGGTCGCCTGGAGGATCGCGCGCGGGCGGAGTTCGTGAGAATCATCGGGAAGCTCAAACAACAAGGTTGCGACGTGGTGGCACTCTCGTGCACGGAAATTCCACTGCTGATCGACGATCGGGACTCTCCGCTGCCAACCCTGGACTCCACCCGAATTCTGGCGCGCGCCGCCCTGCGCGCAGCGAAATAATCGGAAAAAACGCGCACGGAGCACTCCCCCCGGATCGACGCGCGGCCCCTTTCCGCGTCACCTCCCGGGCGGATAAAGAACAAGGCGCTTTCCGTGGCGGAACGTCCCTGCGCGCGTCACGAGTCAGTTTGAGCCCCAGCTCAGAAGGGCTGGAGGATCGCCAGCAGCAGGATCGCCAAGACCAGCAAACTCAAAATCCCGTGCGCCATCCGGAACTCGGCCCCCGATGATTCGCCGGGATTCTCCTCCAGATGCCGAATCCGGCGATACAGACGCCACTGGTAGAACAGGATGCCCACAACCAGCAGCAGCTTCAGATGCAGCCATCCGCGATGCAGCACTTCCGGCTGCAGCGCGATGATAATGACGCCGAGGAAGATGGTGATGATCGCGCCGACGTTAACCGCACCCCTGTAGGTGCTGCGGACGGTGCCCAGCAAACGCTCGCGCGGTAGCCCGACCTCCTCCGGAACACGTGCGAGCACGCTGGTCAGCGTGAGCAGCCCGCCGATCCAAATGATCACTGCCAGGAGATGAAAGGCGACTACCGTTCCATAAAGGGTCAATTCGTTCTCTCCGGCTCGGCTCCGCGCGCGAGCGCTAGGGCGGCGGCGGCCACGACCGCACCACCCACGTACGGCGCGGCCGGTCCCATCATTCCATAAATCGACGCGCCTGCAATCGGACCGAAGATGCGAGCCAGCGACATCGCCGACTGATTCACGCCCAGAACCTCGCCCTGCCGATGCTGTCCGGTGCGACGCGAAATCAGGCTGGCGATCGAGGGGCTCGCCAGTCCGTATCCGACCGACACGAGCCCGAGCAAAACCAGGAGCGCATGCAGATTGCTGAGCATCCCCATGGGGAACATCCCAATCGCGAGCGCGACCAATCCCGCCGTCACCAGCGTCATTTCGCCCAGCCGCGCGACAATTTTTCCGAGCAGCCACCCCTGTGCGACTGCCTGCGTGAGGCCTGCGTACCCGAGCAGCAGGCCCAGAGCCGCGGGACCGTACCCATACAAGAGTGGAACCATCAGGGTAAACGTCGCTTCGAGGGCGGACAGCGCGAAGGTGAGCAAGAACGCGATACCGAAAAGCCGTGCCAGGTGATGCCCGAACAATTGGCGGGGCAGTGACAACAGCGGGTCGGCCAGGGTCGCCAAGGAAAGCGGCGCGTCGGATTGCGGCGCATGCGATTCGGGCAGGCGTTGCCAGGCGAAGATCAGGTTGGCGAAGGTGAGCACGCTTGCGAAGAACACCGGAACCTTCAGGCTCGAGTGGCCAAGCAAGCCTCCCAGCGCGGGTCCCAGTACGAACCCCAATCCGAACGCCGCGCCGATCAGTCCCATTCCGCGGGCGCGTCCTTCAGCGCTGGTGGTGTCGGCGATGTACGCCTGCGCGGTGGGAACGGTCGCCGCGCAGGCGCCATGCAGCGCGCGCGAGAGCAGCAGCAGCGTGAACGAATTTGCGCAACCGTAGATCAAGTAGCTGAGCGAAGAGCCGAGTAACCCGACCATGATAATCGGGCGGCGTCCGAAGCGATCGGAAAGACGCCCGAGGACCGGCGCAAACAACAGCTGCGCGAGCGAGTAGATCGCGAGGATCCAGCCGATGCCGAAGGCGCTGACCCCGAGCCGCTCGGCGAACATCGGCAGAAACGGGATAACAATTCCAAAACCAAGCAGATCGACGAACACCGTCAGGAACAGAATCGTTTGTGAAGCGCGATCGATGGCGGGTGCAGGTTCCACTTGCCTGGCTGGCTGAATAGTTGGCATTGATGAATAATTCGCGCGAAGAAGAAAATCCCAAGCTGCATGCGCAGTCAAGCTCAAGCAAAAAGGAACTCGATGTCCAGGTCATTTCAGGCAGAACTAAAACGCAAGACCATCGGCGCGGAACAAGCCGCCGCGGAGATCAAGTCGGGAGATTGGATCGACTACGGGTTCGGATTGGGACAGCCCGAAGTCCTCGATCGCGCGCTGGCCGCGCGCGTGTCGCAGCTGGATCGTGTCAAACTTCGCGGATGTCTGGCGATATCGCCGCGCGCGGTGGTCGAGGCCGACCCCGAAGCGCGCCATGTTACCTACTACTCGTGGTACTTTTCCGGGCTCGAAAGAAAGATGCACGACCGCGATTTGTGCAGCCACATTCCGATGAACTTCGGTGAGGCACCCGATTACTATCGCCGCTTCGTCGATGTCGATGTGGCGATCCTGCGCTGCGCACCGATGGACGAGCACGGATTTTTCAATTTCGGTCCCTCGGTCACCTATGAAAAGGCGATTACCGAGAAAGCCAGGAAGGTGATCGTCGAAACCGACGCCAGCATGCCCTACGTGTTCGGCGTCGAATGCGGCGTGCACATCGACGATGTCGATTGGGTAGTCGACGGCGGCGCCAGCAAGCTGCCGGAACTCAAAAACCCCGCGGCGGGGCCCGTCGATCGCAAGGTGGCCGAGTTGATCGCGCCGGAGATCGTGGACGGCGCCTGCGTGCAGATCGGCATCGGCGCGATGCCCAACGCGGTCTGCGAGTTGCTGGCAGAATCATCGATCAAGGAGCTGGGCGTGCACACGGAGATGTTCGTGGATTCGCTGGTCACCCTGCACGAAGCCGGCAAGGTCACCGGCGCGCATAAGGCGTTCAACCAGTACCAGATGACCTACTGCTTCGCCGCCGGCTCGGCGCAGATGTACGAATTCTTAAACCGCAATTCGGCGTGCTTCGCCGGCCCGGTCGACTACACCAACCTGCCCCATCGCATCATGCAGAACGACAAGGCGGTCGCTATTTGCAACGCGGCGCAGATCGATCTGAGCGGACAAGCGTGCTCCGAAACCGCCGGCATGCGGCAAATCAGCGGCACCGGCGGCCAACTGCAATTTATCCGCGGCGCGTATGCATCACGCGGGGGCAAGGCGATTCTGTGCCTGGCTTCGACCTACGAGCGCGAGGGTCGTCGCGCAAGCCGCATCGTGGCGCGCATCGACGAGTGCAATGTCGTCACCACCCCTCGCACCGACGTCATGTACGTGGTCACCGAGTACGGGATCGTCAATTTGAAGGGCAAATCAGTTCCGGAGCGCGCGCGTGCGCTGATCGATCTGGCGCATCCGGATTTTCGCGAAGATTTGGAACGTCAGGCGCGCGCGTATCGTCTGATCGGGAAGACCATCTTTTAGCGAGCGCGAACCGATTCAGCAGCAGGCGGCCACGTCGCGCGGCTGAGGAGCGAAGCACCGCGGAGCTGTTCGATCTCGGCCCGGGTCACCGGTTGATACTGTACGACGATCGCCCCCCGCATCTCCATCGCCGCGCGCGGCAGCCGTCGCGGCTTCCGCATTACCGTCGCCAGCCCGGCGCACGCTCGAGCGCGGTGCGGAACTGCAAGCCGCCGCCGACCTCGACGAGATGGACTCCTCGCCCCTGACAGCGCTCCCGCAATGTCGCCAGCACCTCCTAGACCCCGTACGGCATCGGCATCAGCCTCGACAGCGCCCCCGCCGCAACCGGCTCGGCACCTACGCGGCGAACAGCGTGCTCGAACGCATCCGTCCATGCCCGCAGACTGCCCCCCTCGCCGAAGTCGGCGGCCAGGCAACTTACCGGTCAGTTTCGGCTTGAGTGCAATTCGTAAGGCCAAACTGTAATCGGAAAGCAAGAACGACAACGGGCGTTTAGGCTCCCTTTCCGGGCGCCTCGGCTGC
>DASXMJ010000236.1 GCA_036495685.1 Candidatus Binataceae bacterium
GCGCGGTCGGATGTTTTCCTCGGCCAGCCGGGCATGACGCGCGACGGTCGCCTCGTACAGCCCGATTTCGATCACCGAAACATACGAGGTCGTGGGTTCGAGATAGTCGCTCAGGTGCAGCCCACCGACCGCTATCTGTGCCGCATTCAGCTCATCGAAGCTGCGACGGAAGTGAATGACGAGCAGGTCGCCCTTGTGTCCCAACTCCGCGAAGAACGCGCTTTCGCCGTCCTCGCGCGACGCCATCGCGGTGAAGGTTTTGACCGCGTCGTCAACCATTTGGCGGCGCTGCGATTCTGGCATCGCACGCCAGGGCCGGCGGCGCAGGCGGAACATCTGGTGCAGGATGCCAAAGCCCTCAAGCGTGAGCGGTGCCCCGGGAACCTCCGCAAGTGTCTTTGGCCCGGACGGGGAGTCGGCGGCCTTCATAGCGTCACCGATTTTAGCAGGGTGCGAAACAGCCTGCCTATCAACCTGTGATGGCCGGTTGCCCTAAATTCCGAGCGAAGTCGAGTGGTTGCAGCGGAGCTGGCGCGGATGGCTCGCCGGTCGACCACGACCGGACTCGCGACCGTTCCGAGCGTCTTGGCTCCGCAGATGCGGGCGCGTCGGTGTTTGCAGCGTTCTCTCAAAGGCAGGTTTCACGCTCTTTCGGGACGAGGGGTGGGTGCACTAGACACGAGATCTCCAGGCCGGCACGCGCGACGCTCAAGCGATCCCTGAGATTCTCTTTACCGCGGCGATGTCCAGCGATGTGCGGACGACCGCCGCGAGGCGACCATATTCCGCATCTCGCGAGGCAACCAAGGGACTTTCAGGTTCGGCCAACCCTTTACGTTTTCGCAGCGAAGACATTAGCGCGGCACGCACCCCGTCGTTCTCAAAGATTCCATGCAGCATCGTTCCGACGCTGGCTTGGTTTGGACTAATCGCGCCGTCGGGTGCGTCGCACGGCTCGCCGTTGCGAGAGATGATTCGAAAGGGCGATGCCGCGCCCTTCGCCGCGATCGTGCGTCCCATGTGGATTTCATAGCCACTAAGTTCCTCGGCGCCGGACCGTGCACCAATGAACGAGGCACTATAGACCGTCGCGCGGACCTGGGTGGTACGCTTGGCCCGCTCGAAGCGGGTCGTCAGGGGCAACAGGCCGAGACCAGCGGTTGCGCGCTGTTCGGATTCCACGCCCTCGGGGTCTTCGATCCTTTCACCGAGCATTTGGCATCCGCCGCAGATGCCGAGCGTCAGGCAACCCACCTCGGCTCTCTCCGTGATAGGGCGGTCAAGTCCGAGGCGACGCAGCCAGGCGAGGTCACGCATCGTGCTTTTGGAGCCAGGAATGATGACCAGATCGGCGCGCCGAATTGCCTGCTCGCCGTCTACGTAGCTCAGCACGACGCCCGGTTCGTGTTCCAGCGCGGAGAAATCGTCATAGTTAGAAATGCCCGGCAGACGGACGATCACAATTTGCAGCTCGCCTGCGCCTTGCGACGGTGCAGAGCGTCGACCCTCCAACGCGACCGAGTCTTCCTCGGCTATGCGCAGACGTTCGACGAATGGAACGACACCGAGAACCGGCAGGCGGTAGCGAGATTCGAGGTAGTCGAGCCCTGGCTTCAGGAGCGCCGCGTCGCCGCGAAATTTGTTGATCACGAGCCCGGCAATTCGCGCGCGCTCTCCGGGCGGCAGCAGTTCCAGCGTACCTGCCAGATGCGCGAACACACCGCCGCGCTCGATGTCGCCGATGAGCAGCACGGGTGCCTCGGCGGCCTCTGCCACATGCATATTCACGAGGTCCTGCGAGCGCAGGTTTATTTCAGCGGGGCTGCCCGCGCCCTCGATCACGACCACGTCGAAGGCAGCGCGCAGTTTCGCGATACAATCGTCAACCGTGCGGATCAACGCGGCCCTCATCTTCTGATACTCGCCCCAGGTCATGCTTCCCGCGGACCGGCCGAGGATCACCACCTGGGATCGCATCCCACCCTCGGGCTTGAGCAAAATTGGATTCATCTCGACGGTGGGCGCAATGCACGCGGCCTCCGCCTGGACCGCCTGTGCGCGGCCAATTTCGCCACCAGTGCTGGTTACCGCGGCGTTGAGGGCCATGTTTTGAGCCTTGAACGGTGCGACCCGATAGCCGTCTTCATGAAGGATCCGACACAGTGCGACGGTGAGCAAAGACTTGCCCACCGACGAGGCCGTGCCCTGCAGCATCAGGGTTTTCGCGAGGTGAGGCACGAACTTATGAAGCCTTCCGGGACGGCCGGGTTGGATGCCCAATGGGCGTGAACGTACGAACCCAGCACGTTCCCACGCGCGAACCCTTCCTGAAATGGTGCGCCCCATTTGGGCGCGACCCTGTACGCCGAAACGGCGTGCAGCTGGCCGCCGCTCCCCTCAAGGGTTGAGTAGCGGAATTGATGGCCCCGGAAATTTAGGCCCGCCGGGCCGAGTATGGTGGGAGTGCAGGTTTCGACTTCGACATACCCCAGAGCCTGCAGACGTTCGGCCATCGCGGCGACTCCGGGAAGCAGCGCGAGCATTGGCCAGCGCGTCCCATCGAGCGTGCGAATTCCTTCACTCAAGTACATGAGCCCACCACATTCCGCATAAATGGGATGGCCGTCTCCTGCGAATCGGCGAATGCCTTGCAGCATGCTCGAATTTGATGATAGCTCACGCGCCATAACCTCCGGGTACCCGCCGCCGATGTAGAGTCCATCGGCCTCGGGCAGGGCCCGGTCGCGCGTCGGTGCGAAACGAATCAGTTCGGCGCCGAGGTCTTCGAGGCGACGCAGGTTGTCCTCATAGTAGAAATGGAACGCGTCGTCGTAGGCGATTGCGATCCGACATAGCGCAGCGGCGTGGACGGCGTTTTGAGGGAACGGGACTTCGAGCGGCGGCGAGCTCCGAGCGAGCTCGATGATCGCATCCAGGTTGAGCCACTCCTGTGCGGCACGCGTCCACTCACCGATCATCCGATCCGAGAAGGCCTCGCGAGTTGCGTAGATCAGCCCAAGATGGCGTTCGGGAAACGCCAACGCCGGGTTTGATGGAAAACCGCCCAGCACCCGCGCGGCGGGGCGCGACTGCGTCAGCAAATCCAGGTGTCCCTTACTGCCAACGCGGTTGCAGATAAGGCCCCCCAGACTCAGTTCCGGATCGAACTGCGCGAACCCGCGCGCGATCGCCGAGATGGTGCGGGCAACCCCTGATGCGTCGTGAACCAAAACCACCGGCGCGGAAAGCCACTTGGCGATCTCAGCGGTGGAACCCTCATCGCGATCCGGCGCGGCGCCATCGAAGAGTCCCATCATTCCCTCGATCACCGCTAGGTCGGCGCCTGCGGCCGCACGCGCGAAAGTCGCCAGCACCGCATCCCGGCCCATCATCCACCCGTCGAGGTTTTGCGAGGGCTTGCCCAGCACGCGGGCGTGATAAGTGGGGTCGAGGTAGTCGGGACCGCATTTGAAGGCAGCAACCCGCAGACCTCTGGCCCGCAAGGCGCCCAGCAGAGCAACCGTAGTGGTGGTTTTACCTGCGCCGCTTCCGGTGGCCGCGATTACGATCCTGGGAATATTGAGAGCCGAACTCATTGCGCGGTTCGTTGCGATACGGTGATTGCGTTTTTCAGGTTCCCGCCGGGTCCAATTACCCTAGCCCGCACGTCCGGGGAGGGAAGAGATTTTCCCAATCACTTTTTTGCGGCCAGCCGTGAGATGGCGCGGATTGCGACGTGGACCGCGGGCATCGGGACGGCTGACATGGTCGAAAGCTCGTCGAGTAGCCGGGCGGTTTCCGCGAACTCCGAGGCGCGCTTGGTGCGCAGTTTCTCGATCGCGGCGGGAAACTCGTCACGTTCGTCAAGCAACGCGTTGCACAGCGAGACGCGCGCGGTGCGAAGCTCGTCGGCGAGTTCCTGCGCCGCACGCCGTTCCCAGCGATCCTCATCGCTGACATTCGTAATCGCAGATTCCAGGCGTGAAAAATCGAGGTTCGCCGTGAGCCCAAAGTAGGCGGCCGCCGCGCGGGCCGGCGAGACCTTGCGTGCCAAGCTCAGCCCCAGGGTGTTGAGCAAATGATCGGCGAATGCCAGCCGCGCCAGCCGGTGGGCTGCTTCCCCGTCCGCGAGGGCGCGACGCAGCTCACGATAAACGGTCTCAAATCGCTCCCGCTCGCCGGCGGTGAGGAACTGCTCGAACTGGACGGCAAGATCCTGAAACGCACCCCTAAAGCTCTCAACTGATGCACCTATTGGGAGTTCACCATCTACGTTCTGGATAGCCCATCCAGCCGCGCCACCAGCCGCCCGCTCAAGCGCAAAGAATCCTTCGAGCTCGGACTCGCCGCTGCTCGTAAAGGGAGCCCCTGCCGTGAAGCTCTCGGCCATATCGCGAACGCACAGGATGTCGGCAGCGACAAGCCAGGCGCGTAGCGCTTGCCAGGCCTCGACTCCGTGATCACGCATCATTCCGAACACGAAGGTGGAGCCCATCAGGTCAACCAGCTCATTGACCATCCGGGTCGCGATCAGCTCCTTGCGCAAACGGTGACTGTCCATCGAATCCCGGAAGCGTTCCGCGATCGATTCTGGAAAATACGGCGTTAGAAAGCGCTTCGTCAGATAGGGATCGTCCAATAGCGGCGTACCCTCGAGCCGCTGGACCAAATCAATTTTCGTATAGGCAGTAACCACGGCGAGCTCCGGACGAGTGAGACCGGGGTAGCGGGTACGGCGTTCGCGAAGCGCTTCCTTGGACGGTAGTGCACTTTCGTAACGGTGGAGCGGGCCTTGAGCCTGCACCGTTTGCATCAGATCGACGAACGCACTGAGATGAGTGCGGCTTCGGACCTGCTCCAGCGAGAGCATCAGCGCCTGGTCGCGGTTGTCTCGCAAGACGCTGGCGGCCACCTCTTCGGTCAGGGTAGCCAGAAGGGCGTTACGATCCTTGAAACTGACCTTGCCCGCCGAGGTATCGTGCTGAAGCAGGACCTTGAGGTTTACTTCATGGTCAGAGGTATCGACGCCGGCCGAGTTGTCGATTGCATCAGTATTGATGCGCCCGCCGCCGAGTGCGTACTCAATTCTGGCTCGCTGGGTAAAGCCGAGATTTCCGCCTTCGACCACCACCCGTACGCGCAGCTCGGCGGCCGTGACGCGGCACTGATCATTGGCGTGGTCGCCGACCTGTTCGTCCGTTTCATCATCCGCACGCACGTAAGTGCCGATGCCGCCGTTGTACAGCATGTCGGCGGGGACCCGCAGAATGGCGCGTACCAGACTCTCGCCATCGAGCGCATCGCTCTCGCATCCGAGCGCGGCACGCGCCTCGGAACTCAGCTCGATGCGCTTCTGGCCGCGGCGCCACACCCCGCCACCGCGACTGATAAGCGCGGGATTGTAGTCGGACCACTGTGAGAGCGGCTTTTCGTAGAGTCGTTGGCGCTCGGCAAAGCTGGCCGCCGGGTCGGGGTCGGGGTCGATGAAGATATGGCGATGGTCAAACGCCGCGATGAGTTTCACGTTACGTGATCGAAGAAGGCCGTTGCCGAACACGTCGCCCGACATGTCGCCGATTCCGATCATGGTAAGTGGAGCGCCGCGATCGGGGTCACGGCCCATCTCGTGGAGGTGCCGGCGCGCCGACTCCCAGGCGCCGCGCGCGGTGATGCCCATCCTCTTGTGGTCGAAACCGTGTTCGCCGCCGGATGCGAACGCATCGCCCAGCCAGAAGCCGCGTGCAAGGGCGATTTCATTTGCGATGTCGGAGAATGCCGCGGTGCCTTTGTCGGCTGCGACCACCAGGTACGGTCCGTCGGTGTCCAGCACCTTGACCCGCGGCGGATGCTCCACGGTGCCGGCGGTCGCGTTGTCGGTCAAGTCGAGCATCGCACGCATCAGCGTCTTATACGCCTCGACCCCGGCTGGTCCTGCGCTGGCGGGACGTTTGACGACGAAGCCACCCTTGGAACCGGTCGGCACGATGATCGCGTTCTTCACCGTCTGGGTCTTCATGAGGTCGAGAATTTCTGTGCGGTAATCGTCGACCCGGTCGCTGAAGCGGATTCCGCCGCGAGCAACCTTGCCGCCGCGCAGGTGGCACCCCTCCATCCGGGGACTGTTGACGTGGATTTCGTACAGCGGCGGAGTGTCATCCAGGTTCGCGATTTTTCCGCTCTCGAATTTGAGCGCGATGTAAGGATCGGGTTGCGGTATCTCGCAAAAGTAGTTGGTGCGAACGGTCGCTTCGACCATGCCGAGGAAGGTGCGCGCGGTGCGGTCGTCGGCGATGCTCTCGACCGCGCCCAGCTTCTCGAGGTAGGCGGCGCGCACCGCGGCAAGATCTTGCGCCGAGGCCGCGAGGCTCGGATCGAGACGCGCCTCAAACAGTTCGAACATCGCACGTGCGAGCTGCGGATACGTCACCAGCGCGTGCCGAAGGGTGGGCCGTGCCGGTGCCAGGCGCATTTGAAAGGCCGCAGCCAAATACGCCCGGAGTAACGCGACTTCGCGCCACCCGAGACCGGCGGTAAGTACCAGCGCGTTGAGCGGGTCATCCTCGGCCTGACCTTCGCGCACCGCGACAATCGCGTCGGCGAGGAAGCCGGCTCCCGGCAGATCCCGCAGCGGTTGTCCGTCCGTACCGCGCACGGAAAATTCCTCGACGTAAGCGCGGCGCGCGCCGAGCTGCGGTCGGCACACGTGTGAGTCTTCAGACAGAACCGCGAGCCCGAAGTTCTGCAGAATCGGCATCAACTCGGACAGCGCGGGAGGGTCGCCGATTCCTGCCATCCGCAGCTGGTCGGAGTCCGCGTCGGCGGCTTCGCTCGGTGCGACTTCCGCGGCGAAGCTTCGGCCGACGCTCATCAGGTCTTCGATGCGCTCGATATCAGTCGCCGCGCGTTGCGCACTGGTTACCGCCTGGTATTCCGCCCCGAACGCCCCGGCCCATCGTGTCCAAATCTCGCGGCCTCGGTGCCCACCAAGGTTCGCCAGGAGTAGCTCACGGAGCCGATCTTCCCAGCGATGAGCCAGCTGCTTGACGTGGCTTTCGAGTTCCCTGACCCTGCTGGGTTTCGGCGGATCCGCGTCAAAACAGAAATGCAGGCGCGCCGTGTACCCTTCGCCGATGGCGAGGACGCAGTACATCAGGGTGCCGTTCAAGCCGTCCGCGAGCGCTTGCTGAATTCTGACTCGTACGTCTGCCGCGAACCCCTCGCGCGGCATTACCACCAACGCAATGACCACTCCGCGCTGCACATCGGTGAGGGTCTTCAAACGCACCGCGGATTCGTTTTTGAGATCCAGGATGACCTGTAGCTGTTCGAGGAGTTCCGAAGTCGACGCGCGAAAGAGTTCCTCCTTGGGAAAGCTGTTGAAAGTGGCGACCAGTTCCTTGTAGTCGTGCGAACCGGGCACCGCATGCTCGGAATCTATTACCTGCCGCAGTTTGGTGCGCAGAATGGGAATATGCTGCGATTCTTCGGCATAAGCCCTCGAGGTGAAGAGGCCAATGAAAAAATCGAAGGCTTCAACCTGGTTGCCCGCCCCGGAGCGACGAATGGCGATGGTATCCATCAGGCTCCGGCGATGCACCTGTGACTCGACGCGTGATTTGCTGATCACGAGCGGGGGTCCCTCAAAGAAAAGCTTGCGCCGCGCCGCGGTCATCTCGCTTAGCGACCCGTAGTCGCGAAACCTCGCCTGATCGTGATCACGCATGATACCGAGTTCGGTGCCGAGATCGGCAGCGAACTTCCCGGCCCCATCAGAGCCGCTCACCTTGTAGCGGCGATAGCCGAGAAACACGAACCCCCCCTGCACCAGCCAGCGTAGGAAGTCGCGCATGTCTATCAGTCCGCGTTGCGCGGCGCTTTCCTCGCAAATCTGCAGTGCGCGCGAGGTCATCACCTCGAAATCGCCGGTCGCTTTGCGCACGTCAACGAGGACGGCCCGCACCTCGGCAGCGATGTGATCCAGTGCGGTGGGCTCGGCCCCGGTCTCGAGCTCGGCGTAGACAAAGGACTCGCCCAGTTCGGTCGAGGACGCCTGTTCCAATGAAACGATCTTGCCCTGGTCGTCGCGTGCGACGCGGTACACGGGATGCAACATCATCGCGACGTGCGCACCAAGATGCCGGAAGTATTCGAGCAGGCTGTCGATGATGAAGGGACAATCGGGCATCGTGGTTTCGACGACGGTGAGGCCCTCGGTTGGGCCGGGGGTCACTCGCACCGCGATGGGCTCGCTGCGGGACGCAAAGAAGTCGAAAGCCGCGCGAGTCAGTTCCAGACGGCGTTGTGCCGAAATCGGCTCGAAGCGGTCGTGTGGTTCGCGAGCAAAGAGCCGGTCGGCAAAGACGGTCAGCCGGTTCTGGTCTTCGCGCGGAACACTGTGTGCGATGAGATCGGAAAAGTCAGATGATGATGCCACAATCACTAATTATAAGGCGGCATAGAGCAGGGCGGCTAGCCGATGGTAAATAGGGGCGGCAGCGGGTCCAGGGCGCGAGCAATCGACATCTTGCCCTACATCGAGCGCCTCGGGCATTTGGACGCTTGGCTGGTAAGGGCCGGCTACCCGATACTCGCGATCGCTCGCCCCGGCCCGGGTCATGGTGCCAGCTGTTCGGCTCTCGCTCGTACCACGATATGTTATGATTTTTACCAGTAGGTTTGGCTTACGAGCCCGCGCAGGCCTTCAGCGAGAGATTCACAAGTTGTTAACTGCATGAACGCTTGAGGTTCCTCCCCTTATTCGGGCAGACGATAGAGGCCGCTGCCACGGTGCTGGCGCGGACAGGTTGCCGGGCGTCGAACTGCGGGTCTTGAGACGTCTTCGAGGTGCCGAACTCGCGCCAGTACCAGATGGGGTCGTAACTAAAGGTAGGCTGTTTCCCCCGCACCTGCCCTGGGCTAGGGCGAAGGAATTCTTTAGGTTGAACTTGCGTGCCTCTGGTTGAGATTAGCGCGATGACCTACGGACCCTATGGGGTCGGACGGGTCGATGGCAAATCGGTGATGGTGCCTCACTCGGTGCCGGGTGACCTGTTGGACATCACCATTCAATCGGAGCACGGCGGGTATGCAATCGGGCACATCGTTCGCGTCGTCGCTCCCGGCGGCGCGCGGCGCTTGCCCCCCTGCATCTTTCTTCCGCGCTGCGGCGGCTGCGACTGGCAGCACCTGGAATATCACGAACAAGTGCGGCTGAAGGCGCAGATCGTCGCACACGAGTTCAGACATGCGCTGGGAGTCGAGCTCGACCCCGCCACTCTGGTGGAGCCGGCGCCTTCCGAGTTCCAATATCGGTCGCGCGTGCGGCTTAAGGTCGGAAGACGCGGATCGATCGGCCTCTACGAGTCGGCCAGCAACCGGATAGTTGAGATCGATCGTTGTCTGGTTGCGGACTGTCGTCTTGAGTCGGCGGCGCGCCTGGCGCGAGCGCTCAGCCGCGA
Organism: Candidatus Binataceae bacterium; assembly: GCA_036495685.1. Taxonomy (NCBI): domain Bacteria; phylum Candidatus Binatota; class Binatia (SeqCode); order Binatales (SeqCode); family Binataceae (SeqCode); species Binataceae bacterium (SeqCode). The sequence goes on from DASXMJ010000236.1 coordinate 9,459, forward strand.
TCTGCTGGAAATCGAGGTAGTGCGTCAGTCTGAAGCGCGCCAGGTGCTGGTTGCCTACCTGAAGAAGCCCGCAGTTGCACAGCAAATTCGCGGCGTGCGGCGGTTCCTCGAATCCGACCCGTCGACCGCAGGGATCGTGCTGCGCGCGGGTGAATCGCGCACGGTCGTGGGCGATACCGAAATCCTTGTCGAAATTGAGCCGGGCTTGGTGCTGCGCAGCGATGCCGACCTGTTCAGCCAGGTGAATCGCCCGCAGAATCAAAAGCTGGTCCAAGCTGCGCTGGAGATCGCCGCGCCGCAACCGCCGTGCTCCATGTTGGATCTGTTCTGTGGTGCCGGGAACTTCTCGATTCCCGCCGCGCGGCGGGGTGCACAGGTGACCGGTGTTGACGCAGACGCGGCGGCAGTCGCGGCCGCCGCTCGCAATGCGCAGCAACTCGGTCTTGCCGAGACAAGGTTCGTTGCGATGGAGGCGCGCGAGCTGGTGGCGTTTTTGCATCGCGCCCGTTCGCGGCCGGAGATCGTGTTGCTCGACCCACCGCGGACGGGAGCCGCGCAGTTGATGGAACCGATCATGCGCTTGCGTCCGGCGCGGGTTGTGTATGTGTCGTGTGACGTCGCCACGTTGGCGCGCGATTTGCGGATGCTATGTACCGAAAAGTACCGCGTCACCCGTGTGCGCGCGTTCGACTTTTTTCCTAACACACATCATGTCGAGATCGTGGCCGGCGCGGTATTGACTTAGATTGCGGGCCGTTCTTAATGTAGGTCTATCGATTGCGTCTCCCGCCAGAAGGTAAACCAAGGCGATGCCCAAGCAGGAAAAGGAAAAACTCGCGCGCCCGAAGATTACCATCATCCCGGGACGCGGCGTGGCTCAAACCATCAATTATTTGTTGGAAGATCGCGATGACCTCGAATGGATCATCGCGGTGGGCCGCACCAAGAACGGCGAGCTTTTTTTCTACGACACCGGGGGCGACATCGTTGAGGACCTGGGGACGTTGGAGTACCTCAAGGCACGCATCGTGCGTGCCCATTTCGGCGACGAGTACGAGTAAGCCCGGCCGCGTCTCGCTCCCAGCCCAAGCATCTCCACCTCCAGTTTAGCACCGATACGCTCGTCCTCATCGAGGAGAAGGACCTGCACCTTGCAGTGTGACGGTCGGGCATACGTCGGCATCGGCGAACAGCTTCTGGATAGCTCCCCTTTACCACCGATCCTTGGAAAGTCCTTTCTCCTTTGGCAGAGTGTCGGGGCGCCGAACTGGCGAGCTTGAGCGCGCGGTCTGGGTAGCGGAAATCCGGCAAACTCACCCGCCTCGATTCACCAGCCACCGTTGGAAAAACGATCTAGTCCTCGAAGTCCTGCTCGGGGGCGCGCGCGTAGATTATGCCCCCCTTGATCTCGAGTGGTACGCGGTAGAGAAATTTGCCGCACGCGGTAGGCGGACCCGCGATGCATTCGCCGCTGGCGGGTTCGTAGTAGGCGTTGTGCGTCTGGCACATCAGATAGGGGCCTTCTTCGGCAAAGAACTGGTTGTCGATCCAGTCCATCGCCATCGGCACGTGGCGGCACCGATTCACATAGGCATGATGCTTTCCGTCGAAGTTGATTAAAAAGCATTCTTCATCGGCGTTGCGAATCGGCAGCATGAATTTTATCGATTCGCCCGGCGCAACATCTCCTACCCTCGCGACACGATAGCGGACCGGCGCGGCTCTTTTGCGTGGACGCGAACGAGTTAGGGTGCCGTGACGGGGATTTGGATCGGGCATGCGGCCGGTTTGCCAGCAAATCAGCTTGCTGGAGTTTCTCAAAGCCCATAGCATCTGTAAACGATTCCGATGGAACGGCCCAAAATTCGCGCGGTCGAAGCGTTTCCGGTCGAGCAGAATGGGCAGACGCTGGTCTGCCTGCGCGATTCGAGCGGCGTGGCGCCTAATCCCATCATGCTCGGGATGGGCGCGTACTTCATCATCACGCTGTTCAACGGGGTCAACGACCTGCGCGATGTACAAGCGGCGTTCATGAAACGCTTCGGCGAAATGCTGCCGCTCGAGCAATTGACCGGATTGGTAGAGGCGCTCGATCGCGCCCTCTTTCTGGACTCCCCGGCGTTCCGCGAGCGGGAGCAGAGCGAGCGCGAAGCGTTCCTCGCGCTTACCGAACGACCGGCAGCGCTGGCTGGTCTTTGCTACAGCCGCGAACCGGCGGCGCTGCGCGCGGAGCTGGGGGCGTTTTTCGATCCGCCGGAAGGACCCGGGCGAGCGCTGCCTCGCAAACCGGGCGCTTCGCTCAAGGGGCTCATCGCCCCGCACATCGATCCACGGCGCGGCGCGGCGGCATATGCACACGCCTACGCGGAGTTGATGGCACATGATCCACCGGAGCTGGTGATTATCCTCGGTACCTCGCATCAGGGCGCGGGCCCGGAACTCTTCAGCGCGACACGCAAGAACTACGCAACCCCGCTCGGAGCGGTCGAAACCGACCGCGATTTCGTCAATAACCTCGTGGCACGCTTCACGGGTGGCGACCTGCTCGGCGACGAGGTTCTACATCGCGGGGAACATTCGATCGAATTCCAGGCGCTGTTTCTCGCCTATGCACTCGGCATTCGCGGGTACCAGATCGTTCCGATTCTGGTGAGCTCGTTTCAGGAGATGGTCGCTTCCGGCTTGACACCGACCGACGACCCGCGCGTGCGCTCGTTCCTCGATGCGCTGAATGACCTGCTCGGCGCCGAAAAACGCAACGTGCTGGTGCTGGCGGGAGTGGACTTTGCGCACGTGGGCCGCAAGTTTGGCGATTCTTTTGCGGCGGACGAGGGGGTGGCAAGGCGCATTCAGCGCGAGGATTTGGAGCTGATCGAGAACATCAAGCGTGGCGACCCGAACGGGTTCTTCGCGGATATCCTCAGGGACCGGGATGCGCGCAAGATCTGCGGGCTCTCTCCGATGTATACGCAGCTCGAATTACTAAAGGGGCGTGCCGGGCGGCTGCTCAAGTACGGGATTGCCATGGAGCCACAGACTGAGTCGTGCGTATCGTTCGCCAGTCTGGCGATCGACTGAGGTCTCTGGCCGACCCAGGCGCTTGAACTCCAGGTGGGAACGGGCAACCTGACAGATTTGCTCGCCCTCTGGAGAAGCGAAAAACTGGACATGTGCCAGGCGGTTTCCGACCGAGGTTTGTTCGAGGACCTGTGCTACCGCTGCGCGCGACCAACAGGCCTCACCGAACCCCTTCCGGACGCGGGAGAACACCTATTCGATGCCGTAACGCTTGCGTTTGCGCCACAGGGTCGTGACGTTTATGCCCAGAGTGGCAGCGGCTTCGTCCAGAGTGGCGGTTTCGCTGAGCACCCGGCGGATGTGCTCGCGCTCCATTTCCTCGAGGCTGGCCGCGTGATGCGCGTCGCCCGTGCTTTCCACGGTTTCGCGAAACATTGCATCGGGCAGGTCGTCGCGGCCGATGATGTCGCTGCGGCTTAAGACCGCGGCGCGTTCCAGCGCGTTGCGCAGCTCGCGTGCGTTCCCAGGCCAGCGATACTTTCCAATCGCGGCGGCTGCCTCCGGGGACAGCCGCATCGCGGGGCGTCCGTTGCGAATCGCGGCCGCGCGCAGCATCCACCCGGCCAGCGACAGGAGGTCTTCGCGGCGCTCGCGCAGCGCTGGAACCCGCAGGGTGATGACGTTGAGGCGATGAAACAAGTCCTCACGGAAATGGCCCTGGGCGACCTCGGCTTCGAGGTCGCGGTTGGAGGCCGCAACGATCCGGGCGTCGACTCGAATCACCGCGTCGCTGCCGATTCGCTCGAAGCTCTGTTCCTGCACGAAGCGCAGAAACTTGGCTTGTAGCCGGGGGGTCAGGTCCGCGATCTCGTCGAGGAACACGGTTCCCTTGTCGGCCGCCTGCAGCCGACCGGGTTTGTCCTTGATGGCGCCGGTGAAGGAGCCGCGAACGTGGCCGAACAGCTCGCTTTCCAGCAATTCCTCCGACAAGGTCGTGCAGTTCACGACCACGAACGGTCCATCCGCGCGTCGGCTCCAGCGATGAATCTGGCGCGAGAGCACGTTCTTGCCGGTGCCGCTCTCGCCGGTGAGCAGGATGGTGGCATCGCTTTGCGCGGCCTGATGGGCCAGATCGAAGAGGTGCTTCATCGCGGGGCTCTTCGAGTCCAGCATCGGCGCCTCGCCGATGGTCTCCCGCAGAGCCTGGTTTTCGGCCTGCAGGCCCTTGAGCTCGAGCGCGCGCTCGACGACATGCTGGATCTGATCGAGCGAGAACGGTTTGGTCACGTAGTCATATGCGCCCGCCTTCATCGCGGCAACCGCATTTTCGACGGTCGCGTAGGCGGTCATTAGGATCACCAGACACGACGGTTGCCGGCGGCGCGCTTCCACGATCAACTCGAGTCCGTTAACCTCGGCCATCTTGTAGTCGGTCAGAATCAGGTCGAACGGTTGCGCCGCGATGAGCTCCACCGCCTGAGGTCCGCCCTCGGCGGTTACCACGGTGTGGCTCAGCGACTGAAAAAAACGCTCCAGGCTGCGCCGGATGTTGCGTTCGTCATCGACGATAAGCAGTTTGGCCATTTAATTTGTAAACGGGCAGGGCAATTCGACCACGAATCTGCAGCCCGCCCCTTCCTCGCTTTCCACGAAAATTTTACCGCCGTGCGCGGCCACGATGTCCTTGGCAATTGCCAGTCCCAGGCCTGCCGCACCCTTCTCAAGACCATCGGAGTTGTACTGCGCGAAACGCTCGAAAATATGGTCGCGGATCTCGCGCGGAATGCCCGGTCCCGAATCCGCCACCTCCAGACGCACGTGCCCGTTGACCGGACGCGCCGCGACTTCAATTTTCCCGCCGTCCGGGGTGTAGCGAAGCGCGTTACCGATCAGGTTGGAAACCACCCACGACAACTTGACGGAATCGCCGGAAATTTCCGGCAGCGACTGCAGGTGTTGCTCGAGGCGTACATGCCGTTCCTGGGCCTGCAAACCGAAGCGATGCACAACATCCTCGATGATGCGCAGAAGGTCGAGGTGGTCGCGATTTACCGAGATTGCGGCCATCTCGCCGCGAGCCAGCTTCAGCAGGTTGTCACTGAGCTGCTTGATCCGTGCGCATTCGTCAAGAATCGCCTCGAGCAGTTCGCGCTGGCGGGAGCTGAATCCCTCCCCGTCGCGCCTGAGCAGCTCGGCCGACAGCGCAAGCGAGGTCAACGGGGTGCGGAGTTCGTGCGAGAGCGTGGCGACCAGGTTGCCGCGCGAGCGATCCTGATCGCGCAGGTAGGTAACGTCCTGAAGAATCAGAATAGTCCCGAGCGCGCTGCCTTCTCCCCTGCGCAGGGGAATGGGCTTCAACAAGTAGGAGTGGTCGCGGCCGCGCACGTGAAGCTGGACCTCGATGCGCTGTTCGTCGCCGCTCTTACTTAGGTTTCCGAGCGCATCGCGGACCCGCAAATAGTGCGGATGGTTGCTGCTCAAGTCGTCGAACGGGCTGCCCAGCGCATCTTTGGGTTCCACGCCCAGGATCAGGGCTGCGATCTCATTGATGTGCGCGACGATACCCTCCGAGTCGATCAGCACCACCCCGTCCTCGAGGCTTTCGATGATCGCTTCCGTCTTGCTCTTTTCGTACATGAGACGTTCGACGTTGAGCTTTTCGAACTGTTCCAGCCGCTCGGCCATTTGATTGAATTCGCGCGCGACCGCTTGTAGCTCGGCCAGAGTCTGTTTGCCGAGGCGTACCCGCGAGCGACGCTGGCCGATGCCCCGCAGCCGCTCGGCCAGCTCGGTAAGCGGACGTGCGATCGCCCATCCGAGTCCCCAAGCAATGGCTGCGCCAGCCAGCAGGACCAACGCCAGACCCGCCGCAAATTGGTACGTGAGGCGGCGTCCCAACCGCGCCGACCTGCTGTCGGCGCGAAACATCGCGTCCCGGTTGATTTTTATGAGATCGTCGACGCGGTGGTGAAGCTCGGCGAACTCCTCGTCGTGGCGCTCTTGGGGCGGTGCCGACTCGATGTCGCCAAACAGTTTTGCGGCGCGGGCCTCGATGTCGTGCGCTATCTCGGGCTCGCCGACCTCGGTGAAATCATGATCCTCGATGTCCATCCAGTACTCGAAATCGGACCGCACGTGAGGCAAAACGTTTTTGGCTTGCCCGTCTCGCTCGGCCAACTGGAGATCGAGAAGCGCGCCATGAACGTGCTGCGCGACTTCGATGCTCACGTAGTTGCGGTAGAGGGTCTCGCGGATGGCGCCACCCAGGCGGTAGACTCGCGGTAGGGCATAAGCCCCGAGGAGCAGAACCAGCACCAGCAGCAGCAGCGTGCCGTTTCGAATCCGGCTACGAAGCGAAGGGGTACTCATCGAGGTGCCTCACCCTGGTCGTCCGCCACGATATCGACGTCGATATCGACCGCGGCCTTGAGCAGGCGCATCGGAACATCACCACGGATCACGCGCTTCCACCAGGGCCGATGAGTCCGGCCGACGATGATGCGGGTTACTCCGTTGTCGCGCGCATAGTCGAGCATGGCTTTGACCACGTCGTTTGATTTGAGCCACACGGTTTCGGCGCCGAGATCGCCGGCCAGGTTGATGTTGTCCAGCAAGGTTACGAAGTCCTGCGTCCCTATTTTTTTAACGGACTCGGCTGGCGTCTCGACATGGACCGCATACCAGTCGGCGCTCAATTGCTCGGCCAGCCGGGAAGCCTTGCGGAGCAGTCCGCCACTCTCGGCGGGATTCGGCGAGAGTCCCACCATAATCTTGTCGAGCACTTGGGGCCGGCGACCACCCTCGCGCTTCACTGCTTCGGCGTCGCGCCGCTGGCGCGTCAATCCGCGCGCCACTTCGCGCAGAGCGGCCTCGCGCAGGGCGGCAAGATTGCTGGGCTTGAAGAAATTTCGCAGCGCCTGCTCTACCTGGTGAAGCGGATAGATCTTTCCTTCGCGCAGCCGCTCGCGCAGTGCCTCGACCGATACATCCACGTCCACGATCTGGTCGGCGCGCGCCAGAAAGGTATCGGGCACGGTTTCGCGCACGTCGATTCCGGTGACGCGTTTCATCAGCGCGCCGAGGCTCTCGATATGCTGGATGTTCAGCGCGGCAATGATGTTGATACCCGCCTGCAGCAACTCTTCGACATCCTGGCAGCGGCGCTCGTGCCGTGACCCGGGTACGTTGGTGTGCGCCAGCTCGTCGACAATTGCGACCTCGGGGCGGCGCGCGAGGATCGCTTCAACGTCCATTTCTTCAAGTTCCACACCGCGGTAGGAGATTTTCTTGCGCGGTACGATCTCCAGGTCGCCCAGCTTCTTTTCGGTCTCGGCCCGGCCGTGAGTTTCGATAAATCCCAGCACCACGTCGGTGCCGTTGTTGCGCAGCTCATGAGCTTCTTCGAGCATTCGATAAGTCTTGCCTACGCCCGCGGCGGGCCCGATATAAATCTTAAGCCGGCCCCTGCGCGACTGGGGCTCGAGGTCAAGAAACGATTCCGGCTCAGGGCGACGCTCGTCGGCCATGGAGGGTTGCCGCATCATCGAGCGCCAGGTTGAGGGTCAAAACGTTGACGCCCGGTTCACCGATTATACCGAGCCACCGGCCGCGGGTGTGCTGGCGCACCATCTGCGCAACCTTATCTTGGCTCAGTCCACGGGCTTTGGCGACGCGGGGGACCTGAACCTCGGCAGCGGCCGGGCTGATCTCGGGGTCCAGCCCGCTCCCGGAGGTTGTCACCAGATCCACCGGTATCTGATTGGCGGCCACCCCCGGGTCGGTCTCGAGCTCATCCTTGACTCGCTTGCGAACGGTCTCGATCAGCGTCTTGTTGGTCGGGCCCAGGTTGGAACCGCCGGAACCGGAGGCGTCGTAGCCTTTGTCACCGGCCGCGGACGGACGGCTATGAAAGTACTGGGGTGCCGAGAAGTTCTGTCCGATGATCGTGGATCCAACTACTTGTCCACCATGGCTCTCCAGGCTTCCGGCGCTTTGCCAAGGAAAAAGAACCCGCGCGATGCCGGTCAGGACCAGCGGATAGATGAGCCCAGTCAGCACCGTAAGTACGACAGTCATTCGAATTGCGGTCAGCAGTCCGCGCATCAGTATTCCCCTAGGCCAGCCGCAACCCGGTAACCAGCACGTCGATAATCTTGATTCCGATGAAGGGAACGATCACGCCGCCCACGCCATAGATAAGCAGGTTGCGCCCCAGGATCGAGGCAGCCCCGAGCGGCCGATACTTGACTCCGCGCAGCGCGAGCGGGATTAGCGCAATGATGATGAGCGCGTTGAAAATCACCGCAGAAAGGATCGCGCTCTGCGGGGTGCCGAGGTGCATGATGTTGAGTGCCTGCAGTTCGGGATAGCCGACCACGAACATCGCCGGGATGATCGCGAAGTACTTGGCGACGTCGTTAGCGATTGAAAACGTCGTCAGGGCGCCGCGCGTGATGAGGAGCTGCTTGCCGATTTCGACTACCTCCATAATCTTGGTCGGATTCGAGTCGAGATCGATCATGTTGCCGGCTTCGCGCGCTGCCTGGGTACCGGCATTCATCGCGATTCCTACGTCCGCTTGCGCGAGCGCGGGGGCATCGTTGGTGCCGTCGCCGATCATCGCGACCAGTTTCCCCTGTGCCTGTTCCTCGCGGATGATCTTGAGCTTGCTCTCCGGGGTCGCCTGCGCGATATAGTCGTTCACGCCGGATTCCTTGGCGATGGCATCGGCGGTGAGCGGATTGTCACCGGTGATCATCACCGTGCGCAGGCCCATCGCATGCAGCCTCTCGAAGCGCTCGCGAATGCCCTCTTTGATAACGTCCTTCAGGTAGATAACTCCCATCGCGCGAGGACCGTCCGCTACGACCAGCGGGGTTCCACCGGCGCGCGCGATTCGTTCGACCACCGGGCTCAGCTCGGCGGGCGCCGTGCCAGCGTTGAGCGCGACGAATTCGATGATCTTGTCGGCCGCCCCCTTGCGAATCTTCCGGCTGGCGATATCGACGCCGCTCATCCGGGTCTGCGCTGAGAACGGCACGAACAGCGCGCCTTTGTCGGACAGCTCCCGTCCACGGATATTGAATTGTCTTTTGGCCAGCACCACGATCGACCTCCCCTCCGGCGTCTCGTCGGCCAGCGAGGCGAGCTGCGCGGCGTCCGCCAATTCCTCGATCGTAACCCCCGGCATCGGGATGAACTCCGAGGCCATGCGATCGCCGAGCGTGATGGTGCCGGTTTTGTCGAGCAGAAGCGTATCGACATCGCCGGCAGCTTCAACCGCACGCCCCGACATCGCGAGCACGTTGTGCTGGACCAGGCGGTCCATGCCGGCAATGCCGATGGCCGAGAGCAAGCCACCGATGGTGGTCGGGATCAGGCACACCAGCAGCGCCACCAGCACCGGGACCGAAAGGATGGTTCCCGCATAACGCGCAAACGGAAACAAGGTTACGCACACGAGCATGAAGATGATGGTCAAGCCCGCCAGCAGGATGCTAAGCGCGATTTCGTTGGGGGTTTTCTGGCGCTGCGCGCCTTCGACCAGCGCGATCATACGGTCGAGGAAGGTTTCGCCGGGGTTCGCCGAAATTCTGATTTTGATCCAATCGGAGATAACCGTGGTGCCACCAGTGACCGCGCTGCGATCGCCTCCGCTTTCGCGGATTACCGGCGCCGATTCCCCGGTAATGGCAGCCTCGTTGACCGCGGCGACCCCTTCGATGACCTCACCATCGCCCGGAATGACCTGGCCCGCGCTGACTAGCACGATATCGCCCTTGCGCAGCGAAGTGGCAGGAATGGTCTCTTCTTTGCCGTTTCTTACCACCCGGGCCTGGGTTTCTATTCGCGTGCGGCGCAGGTTATCGGCCTGGGCTTTGCCCCGCCCTTCGGCCATCGCCTCCGCAAAGTTGGCGAACGCGACGGTAAACCACAGCCACAGCGCGATTTGTAGCTCGAAGCCGGCCAGCGCCAGCTGCCCTCCAAACGAATCGCGCAGCAGGATGATCGTGACTGCGGCCGCCGTCACTTCGACCACGAACATCACGGGATTCCTCACCTGGATGCGCGGATCGAATTTCCACAGAGAATCGATGAGCGCGCGCGAGACGATCTCCCGGTCGAAGAGCGAGCGAGATTTACTGTCGGCCATGGAGAACGTCCTTCCTCAGAAGAGTTTGCCGGCGTACAGGGCCAGGTGCTCGACGATCGGTCCGAGCGCATCAGCGGGAAAAAAAGTCAACGCCGCCACGATCAAGATCACCCCGACCAGCAGCGCAACGAACAACGCGCCGGTGGTCGGGAAGGTGCCCGCGCTCACCGGCACGGATTTCTTTCCAGCCAGCGAGCCAGCCAGGGCCAGGGCAGGAATCATCATCATGAAGCGCCCCGGCAACATCACGAACGCCAGCGTGTAGTTGTAGAAGCGGGTGTTGGCGCTCAGGCCGGCGAATGCGGAGCCGTTGTTCGCACCCGCTTCGGAATACGCGTAGAGAATTTGCGAAAAACCATGCGGCCCCGGGTTGCTGATGCCCGCAAGGCCCGCCTTGGTCGCGACCGCGACCATCGCGCCGAGCAGAACCACGGCCGGGAAAATCAGTACATAAAACATGGCGAGTTTCATCTCGCGTGCCTCAATTTTCTTTCCCAGGTACTCGGGCGTACGCCCGACCATTAGGCCCGCGATAAACACCGACAGCACCGCCATCACCAGCATCCCGAACAACCCGGAGCCGACGCCGCCGAAAATAATCTCGCCGATTTGCATATTGAGCAGGGGAACCAAGCCGCCCAGCGGCAGGTAACTGTCGTGCATCGAGTTGACCGCGCCGCACGAAGTGTCGGTGGTGACCGTCGCCCACAGCGCGGAGTCAACAATGCCGTAGCGGACTTCCTTGCCTTCCATGTTGCCGCCGCTCTGCGTGGCGGAGGCTTGTTGGTTAATTCCCATCGCGGCGAATTGCGGATTGCCTCGTTGCTCGCCCCAAATCGCCACCCCTGCTCCCCCCATGAACAGCAACGCCATCGCGGCGAACAGCGCCCAGCCCTGGCGTCGATCGCCGGCCATCTTGCCGAAGGTGTGCGTGAGGGCGGCGCCGATCGCGAAAATCGCGACCATCTCGATCAGGTTGCTGAGCGGAGTCGGATTTTCGTAAGGATGCGCGGAGTTGGCGTTGAAGAACCCGCCGCCATTAGTGCCCAGTTCTTTGATTATTTCCTGCGAAGCGACGGGACCCTGGGCGATAACCTGTTCGGCGCCTTCCAGGGTCTTGGCATGGACATACGGGCTCAGATTCTGCGGGACACCCTGCCAGACGAGTACCAGTGCGAACACGACCGACAGCGGCAGCAAGACCCACAAGGTGGTACGAACCAGATCGAACCAGAAATTTCCGAGGGTCCGCGCCGAGCGCCGCACGAATCCCCGTATCACCGCGATGGCCGCGGCGATGCCGGTGGCCGCCGACACAAAGTTGTGAAAGGCGAGCCCGGCCATCTGCGTGAGGTAGCTCATGGTGGTCTCGCCGCTGTACGCCTGCCAATTGGTATTGGTGGTGAAGCTCGCCGCCGTGTTGAAGGCCAGATCGGGGGCTAGCCCTGCAAGTCCCTGCGGATTGAAAGGCAGCAAGCCTTGCAATCGCTCCAGCGCGTAGAGCACCAGCATACCCACCAGGCTGAACCACAGAATCGCGATGGTGTACTCGCCCCAGGTCATTTCGGTCGCCGGATGGACGCCACAGAGGCGGTAGATTGCTCGTTCAACCGGTCGTAGCACGGGATCGAGAAAGGTCCGTTCTTCGGCGAACACGCGTGCCATATAAAGACCCAACGGCACGCTGATCACCGTCACCAGCAAAAAAAAGATCCCGACCTGCAGGACTGCGTTCCAGACCATCAGGGTTCTCCGGTCGTCGAGGCTCAGAATTTGTCGGGCCGAATCAGCGCGTAGATCAGATACGCCGTCAGTCCAGTCGCAAGAGAGACACCAAGAATGAAGTCAAGCAGACTCATATCTTCTGGCATCCCAGCACATATGAGATAGCAAGGGCAAAGAAAGCCACCGTCGCTAAGAGAGCAGCAAAGTCAGGCATGGCAGGCTTATGTAGCATTGCTCATGCCAGACTTGAAAATTCAACCTCTCCAATGTTGCAGTTCCGTGCAAATCACAAGACCTTACAATTTGCAGGACTTTCGTCATGCGAATTGCACCGGTTCGCTTTTCGTTTGGTGCAGCTGGAAGCTTTTACGCACGCGTGACTCAAGTCGGGTACGCTTGATGGAAAAAGCCTGATGGTTTTGTAGGTTCCGGGTGGCGGGAGACTTGCAGGTCACAATGCAGAACGCGGTGGCTTCCGCGGCTTCTCCATTTTTTTAAAGCAAGGAGCCATCTTTTATGAACATCGTCGAGATCCTGGATCGTTTGATTGCAGTCTCCATCGACAGTGAAAAACGCTATCGCCACGCGGCGAAAGATGTTGAACGCACCAGCCTTGAGAAGTTTTTCCGAGGGCAAGCACTCACCCGTAAAGCGGCCGCGGATGAGCTCAGCGCCGAGCGCATGAAAATGAACGGCGACGCTATCGAGCACGGAACGCTGAGCGGTCTCGCAGACCGGACGGCCTTGGACTTCTCGGTGATAATGAGCAAGGGCGACACTGGGGTCATGGAATGGTGTCGCGAAGATGACGAACAGGTCATCGCCGAGTACGAAAAGGCATTGGCGGAAAAGCTACCCGAGCAGTTGCGGCTGATGCTTGAGCGACAGCTGGAGCATGTTCGCGGCGCAGTCGGCAAACTGGAGGGCGCGCTCAGCGTCTTCGGGAAACCTCGTTCGTAGTCTTAGGTGGCCAGCCACCGCCGGGACCTCCCGGAACGTGCGAATTTTCTCCTGGTACACCTCGATCGCGCGCAGAACATTGGTATGGCCAACGTTATCGACGAGAACTTCCACACCTCGCACGTAGAAAACGGAAACCACTACTGAGTCCGACTCGCTCGCCAGCGTGGTTACCGCGATCGGCGTGGTGATGATGCGGCGCTGATCGAACTCGGCGGCGGCGGAGACTTCGTCGGTACTTTGGGTGGAGCGTCAAGCTGGGCGAAGTAAGCGCACGCTGGCTCATGCAGGTTCGACCCGCAACGGCAGCCGCAGTAGTGGCGGCCGCACTGACAGTCAGTATCGCGAGCGCCGCGGTACCGGTGCCAAATGCGATGCGCGTCTCGCCGGCCTTGGGTTTCGACAGGTAGTCTAGCCAGCATCCCTCGCAATCCTCCGCCGGCCGGCGCAGTCGGTCCGACGTCGTAGCGAGCGGAGCGTGCAAGGCAATCCCGCGCGCCCCCGATTTCCTCTAAAGGAAACGACGGGCTTTGCCTTTCCTATCGCTGCCCGAGCATGGTAGTTGAACGCGAAGCTCCCCTTTTTGGAGAAGACCGATGATTTCCAGAGAACAGCGAGTCCCGTTTGCAGATACCTCCAAGCTGCCTGCCGATTTCGACCTGGAGCGCTACAAGGTCAACGGCAAGGTGGTCAACATCTTTGGCGTGCTGATCAACCATCCGAAACTGCTTAGGGCTTGGGGGCGGTTCGGTGCATATATTCTGAGCAACGAGCAGACGCTCTCCCCGCGCGAACGCGAGATCGCGATCCTGCGGATCGGATGGCTGAACCAGGCGCAATACGAATGGGAGCAGCACGTAAGGATTGGCAAGACCTCGGGCCTGAGCGATGACGATATCGATCGGATCACCAAGGGGCCGCAGGCCGGGTGGAACCGGAATGAGGCGGCCCTGCTCCAGGCAGCCGATGATTTGTTCGAGAACTCAGTCGTTTCGGACGAGACGTGGAAGACGCTTTCTGAACGTTACAATACCCAGCAGATGATGGACCTGGTGTTTACCATCGGCCAGTACAATCTGGTGTCGTGGGCCTTGAACAGCCTGGGCGTCCCGCTCGATGAGTACTTGCCGGGAGCAAAGAAATAACCCTCGGAACCTCGAAGCATAGGAGCGATCGAATGAAGACGGAAACCATGGAATACCAGGACGGTGACGTGAAGCTCATCGGCTATTTTGCGTACGACGACCGCAAGCCCGGCAAGCGCCCTGGAATCCTGGTGATGCCGGAAGCGTTTGGCCTCGGCGATCACGCCAAGAAGCGCGCAGAGCGGCTGGCGGAACTTGGCTACGCCGCGCTGGCCGGCGATCCCTATGGCAACGGCGCGACGGCTCCCGACCTGCCGGGCGCAATGAAACTTGCCACCCCGCTGTTTGAGAACGTGGACAAGCTGCGCAAGCGCGGACGCGCCGCGCTCGACAAGCTCGCGTCGCTGCCCCAGGTCGATAGCAGCAGGCTCGCCGCGATGGGCTTCTGCATGGGCGGCTCATTCGCGCTGGAGCTGGCGCGCGATGGCGCTCCGCTGCGCGGGATAGTCTCATTTCATGGTGCATTGCAGACGCAGCGCCCGGCAACTCCTAGCGGCGTGAAAGCAAGGATCCTGGTCTGCACCGGTGCTGACGATCCGATGATTCCGGTAGCGCAGGTAAACGGTTTCGAAGAGGAAATGACCAAGGCCGGCGCTGACTGGCAGGTGGTCTCATACGGCGGAACCGTGCATAGTTTCACCAACGTCGATGCCGACGCCGCCGGTATCCCCGGGGTCAAGTACAACAAGTCATCGGACGAGCGTTCCTGGAAGGCGATGAAATCGTTCTTCGAGGAAATCTTCGCCGCCTAGCGCGCGACTGCAAAAGATTGTCCCGTCCTCCCCCTTTTACGAGCGGGAGGACGGCGCGCTCACGGATTGAGGACTAGCTTTCCGGTCGACTGGCGCGACTCCATGAAGCGATGCGCCTGTGCGGCCTCGGCCAGGGGAAATTTCCTGCCGATCAGCAACTTGAGCTTGCCCTGCGCGATCAGCTTCAGCGATTCTTCAATCCCGCGTCGCATCACTTCCGGCAGCGGCGACACGGCATAGAGGGTGAAGCCGCTCACCTTGGCGGACTTCTGGAAGAGCGAGAACATGTTCAGGGGCTGCGGGGGGCCGCCGGCGCGTCCGTACAGGATGATGTGGCCGAACGCCGCGACGCATCCAAGACCTTTTTCGAACGTGGTCGCTCCGACCGCATCCAGGATCAGATCGGCGCCGCGGCCGCCGGTGAGGCGGTTGGTCTCTTCCGCAAAATCGTCGGTCGCGTAATTGATCGCGTCGTCTGCGCCGTACTCCTTGATCAGCGCGGCTTTTGAATCGCTCGAAACGGTTCCGATGACACGGGCTCCCGCAGCCTTAGCGATCTGTACCGCCACGATTCCGACTCCGCCCGCTGCGGAGTGCACCAGCACGGTCTGGCCGGACGTCGTCTGATGGCACGTGTGCAACATGTGCCAAGCGGTCAGCACCTGGATCGGGAAGGCCGCGCCGTCATCGAACGATAGCGAGTCGGGCAGGGGGATGACCTGGCTGGCGGGTATGACGGCATACTCGGCGTATGCCTTGCTGCCGATTCCGGCAACCCGCATCCCTGGTTTGAGATTGGGAACGCCGGACCCCACCGAGTCGATCTCACCGGCAGCCTCGAAGCCGGGAACATCGGGAAGCTGCGGCTGCATCAGGTACTGGCCCTGGCGAAACAAGGTATCCGCAAAATTGATTCCCGCCGAGCGCACCCGAATCACAACCGTGCCCGGTTTCGCTTCGGGTTTCGGGACATCGCCCAGACGCAGAACTTCAGGTCCGCCTAGTTTTTCGAAGATGACTGCTTTCATGATGAAACCCCATCGGTTGCGTAGTCAGTTTCATTGTGCAACCTACGCGTGGCTTCGACGCCACGCAAATGGAAGTGACCATACCGACGCGCACAGAACCCATGAAGACGGCACCAAGAAACGTCACCGAGATCCCGGCGCCACGGACCTGAGCCCGACGTCAACTGGGCGCCAGCCGGAAATGCTCAGCTGTCGCATTGCTTTTGATGACGGCTCCCCGCAATATCTCTCGGGGGAAGACGAATGAGGAACCTAATCCGACCTTTGCTTGTTGCCGCAATCTTGGCCGCCTGTGCGTGGGCAGCCGCCCCTGGGCATGCTGCGGAGCCATCCGCGGCCGCCAGCCCGGGCACGCTGCCGCCCAAGTGGGACAAGCGTATTCCGCTGCCTCCCGGTGCAGTGCTGCTGTCCTCGACCACCCCCAAAGTGGGCGTCGTCTATTCTGCCGATTTCGCGGCGCCCGGCAGCTACGACGAACTGGTGAAATTTTACGAAACGCAGCTAGCGAAGGCTGGGTTCAAGATGGGACCCAAGGTCGCCATTCCGGCGCGGAAGGTGTACAACCGCACCTTCACCTGGACGGACATACTGGACAGTGTGGTGATAACGCCCAGCACCGCAGACCCATCAAAAATGAACGTGCACGTTACGTACACCCCCTTGCCTGATACGAAGTAGTCGAGGCCAGCTCGGCTAGCGTTTCAGATCAATGTCGCCGCACAAGTACTTGCGATAAACAAGCAACGCGGGATCGCTGGCGGGGTGCACCGCGCTCTTCGTATCATCGCGCCAGTTTCCGGAACTCACGCACATGTATTTGATGTTCTTTGCGCAGTCGTAGGCGTCCGTCATGAAACCGGTCTTGCCGATTTCTTCGGGACGTAAAACGTTGGTGCTCTCGTTGAAATAGACCAGGCCGTCGCTGCCGCGATGGACTGACGCGGAATCGAGGTAGGCGTGCCCCGGCTCACCCGCGACATTGAGCGACCGCGCATCGGGTTCCTCGACCCATCCGTTGCGACCGCTCCACTCGGTATCCGCACCGGTGCAAAAAATCGTCAGCGCAGCCAGCAGCGGAACATAGCGGCAGCGACGCGCGAACAAACAAAGGCCCGACATCTCGGCCGCTCGATGCTTCAGTTGGGTACCCAGGTCAGCGCGCGAATCTCACCAAACTCCCTTCTGAGTTTTCGCCACGAGTCGCCGGCATCGGTCGAGACGTACACGTACCCATGCAGGGTGTTGGCCACGATGATGTTCGGGTTCTGGGTGTTGGTTCCGAACCAGTACACGACCGAGTTTGGCTCGACCGGCAATTCGCACTTCGCCCAAGTCTTGCCGCCGTCGCGTGTGCGCTGAATCGCACCGGTTTTGCCCGGAATGAAATCGCCGTTGCCAACGTAGATGGTATCGGGGTCGTCGGGCTTCAGTGTCACGCCGCGGCAGTAGGAAATCCGGTCGCGCTCCGCAAACCGTGGGAAACCATGGAGCGACCAGGACATGCCTTCATCGCTGCTGCTCCACAGGCCATCGGGGGTGGTCACCAGCAGTTTGCCGGCCTTACCTCCAGCGACCGCCAGACCATGGACGTCGAGATTAAGTTCCTTCTCCCCCATCTTACGATGCGTCCAGGTTTTGCCGTCATCGCGACTGCAATAGACACCGTCGATTTCCACACCCACCCAAAGAGTCTTCTGGTCGCGCGGATCGACCAGAATGTTGGTGACTTTCGGCGCTCCAGCCAGGCAGCGCTCAGCGATCGGAATTGCCATTTTCTCCCAGGTCTTGCCGCGATCGGAGGACCGGAAAACTCCCGGCGGCTTGGTGCCGATGAACAGAACCTCGGGATTGGCGGGATGATACGCGACCGACCAGATTTGTTTGCCAGCCGCGGGAGATTCAACCAGATCCCAGTTGGCGCCGTTGTCTTCGCTGCGGTAGAGACCGACCTCGCTGCCCGCAAGAAGCTCGTGCGGGCGATGCGGTGAGACCGAGAACGAACGAATTTGGACCTCGCCGGGCTCCGCATCGAACGGCAAGTTCATCCGGCTGCGGCGCCATCGCTCGCCGCCATCGGAGCTGAACCACACGCCGGCGCCAACCGTACCTACGCAAATCGTGAAATCCTGGGTCATAGCGTCACCTCACGATTGGGAAGTCTCTGACTGATTCTTTACTCGCCCGCCTCCGCCATCCGCAAACGCATTTTTTCGGGTGTCGCATGCGCGGCAGGCCCCTCCACCGCAAGGCCTGAATTCTGCGTTCGGGCGCTTACTGCAAGTCCTGAATGAAGCATCTTCCTTTTATCTAAAGATTTATGTCCCGCTCGCTGCGAAGAGCCCGTGAGAACAAGGCTACTTGACGCCCGGTCGCACGCTCGGAGATATAAGGGTTAGGAGAGGCGCCATGATTCTTAAAACGCTGGATATCGATCCGAAGGATTTCGAGAGCCGTACGGGATGGACGATCAAGCCCGAGGGCGCGTGTAAGGGCGAGGTATGCGTGGCGCTTCCGGCGGGTACTGCGTCCGGCGCGAAGCTCAATGCTCACGTGCTCTCGGAACGCCTGGGAATGCCCCTGATTCACGACCCTGAAGCGAAGGTCTGGTGCCTTGGACCGGAAGCGATGGGGCGTGCCCTGACCACCGCACACGCGTCGGAACTGGTGCTGCCCGACTACCAGGGCAAGCAGTTCCACCTGAGTTCTCTCCGCGGGCAGAAGGTGCTCATCGTCACCTGGTCTTCATGGTGAGGATGTCGCCTTGACCTGCCCGTGTGGCAGGCGCTGCGCAACGAACTTCATCCCCAGGGCCTCGAAATCGTAACCATCGCGCTTGATGTCGATGCGGAAGCAGCGCGGCAATGGATCGAGCAGACCAAGCCCGACAATCCGTCGCTAATCGATAGCGCGCATCGGGTCGATGAGCTTTTCGGCGTGATCAACGTGCCGAACGGCGTGTGGATCGACGAGGAGGGCATGATCGTCAGGCCGGTCGAGCAGGCTTGGCCCGAGCGTGACTCGGCGCCCGATTGGCAGAAGATGGCCGACAGCCCGGATATCCCCGAGCAGTTGCGGGAGACGCTTCAGCTCGCGAGCCATATCGTTATACAGCCCAAAGAATACACGGCCGCGCTACGCGACTGGGTCGCCAAGGGCGAGGCGAGCCGTTACGCGCTCCCGCCGCAGGAAGTGATCAGGCGCAGCGGACCGCGCGACGAGGCGCAAGCGCAGGCAGCGGCATACTTCGAGTTGGGGCAGTACTTGTGGGAGAACGGCAAGCGCGATCTTGCGCCGCGTCATTGGCGCGAGGCGCATCGTCTCCAGCCGGACAATTGGACCTACAAGCGGCAGGCCTGGTCCTTGGCGGATCCGTTCCAGGGACAAAGCGAGCTGTACGACTCGTGCTGGGTGAAGGACGTCCAGAAGATCGGCGCCGAGAACTACTATCCGCCTTTGAATCTTTCCCCGGCAAGCGCCAAGTAGACTCAAGTCTGCGGGCACGGGCCACCGGCCCGTGCCATCGCGCGAAATCCTTTCGCACCCTTCTTGCTGACAGCAGCGTCCTGCTATTAGAAACAACAGGTTGCTGACGATCTCGAAGGAGCATTCGACCATGGGCAAACTTGACGGCAAAGTCGCGGTAGTTACCGGGGCGGCAAGCGGGCTGGGGCGTGCGAGTGCGCTGCGTTTCGCCAGAGAAGGCGCGGCAGTGGTGGTCGCCGATCTTAATTCACAGGGCGGAGAACTGATCGTCGCGGAAATTGCGGCTGCCGGGGCGCGCGGAGTTTACCAGCGATCCGACGTCACCCGCGAGTCCGACGTCAAGGCTCTCATCGAGCGCGCGGTGCGCGAATACGGTCGACTCGACATCACTTACAACAACGCCGGCGTGATCGGAGCGATGGGATCGATCGACAGCACCACCGAGGCCGATTGGGACAAAACCTTCGCAATCCTGACCAAGGCGGTTTTCTTCGGCATCAAGCATTCGGTCGAGCCGATGCGCAGGGCAGGAGGCGGATCGATCATTTCCACCGCCTCGATCGCGGGGATGAGCGGCAGCTTCCGACTTCATGCCTACAGCGCGGCGAAGGCGGCCGTCATCAATCTCACGCGAACGGCGGCACTCGAGCTGGGCAAGGAGCGGATCCGGGTGAACTGCATCTGCCCGGGAATCATCAGCACTCCGCTGGTTCACAGCGGAATACCCGGCGGCAAAGAAACCGTCGATCCGCTCATCGGTAAGGCGCAGGCGATTCAGCGCGCGGGCCAGGCCGAAGATATCGCGAACATGGCGTTGTTCCTGGCTAGCGATGAAGCTTCGTGGGTAACCGGCGCCGCGATGGTCGTGGATGGCGGGTTCACGGCGGGACAGCCGTTCTCCTTCACGGCGGGAGGCGCGGATCAACTGGGCCAGGCGGGCTACTCCGGCCCATCGTTCGAGCGCGGGTGAAGAACGACCAGACCATCGCTCGCAGAGACATCGACCTCCGACTGACTAATGCAGTTCCGCTTTCAGGCTGGTCAGAGTGGCAGCTTCGGTGATTCCGTCTGCGAGCTTCGCGGGAAAGCGACCATGCAGTGGGCTTAACCGGGTGCCCAGCGCCGTGAGGTGATAGCCGAGCATGGCGAGACCGTGGAACGGCGACGGCACCAGGTCGACCGCGTCCCTGAGTTCCCGCACCTCATTTTCATCCCATCCGAGCAGTCCGCTGATAAAGAAGTAGACCGGGAACGAGCCGACCAGGCATAGCATCAGTACCATCCAGGTATTGGCAATATGGCCAGGTCCGCGCCAGAGCCCACTGACTATTCCGCTGACTACAAGGTAGTTGGCGACACCGGCAAGGATGGGATTTACAAAGGTCTGCCACCAGCTGAAAACCGGAGGGGCTACCATTCGTGCCAGCAAGGGCCAGGCGACCAGTGCCTTGAGCGTGGCCGAGAGAATAAAGCCGTAGAACAATCCGTAGAAACCGAAGTGCGCGACGAAGATATAGGTAAGCGCGATACGTCCCAAGTGCTCGATTCCAACCAGCCAGCTATAGGTTCCGGTCTTGCCGGCGGCCAGGAAGAATTGATCGGGCATCCGTACTGCGAAATCGGAAAGCCGGAACAGATGCATCAAGCCGAGCACCGCCAGCGCGCGGCCGAACTGCGGCGGCAATAAGCCACCGATCAGCACGGGCGAGAACGCAACGTAGACGCCGCCGAGCAAACCCATGATCATGATGGCCCAGCGCAGACCCTGGTCAGCATAACGCTGAGTCAACGCTATCATTTGATGCGAGTACGCCTCGGAGATCGACGGCATCATCGTCGCGAAGATCGAGACGCTGGTCTCCAGGTACGCGAAGGTCAGGCCATAGGTGAGGAGCCAAATTTCGTTTTGTTCGAGGAAGTTAGGGATGAGCCGCCCTAGGATGAGTGGAACCATCGACCAGCTGAGGAACGGCATGACCGCCCCGGCGGTAGCCTTCACGCCGTAGATCAGGGACCTCCATACCGTATCGCGATCGAAATGGACCAGCACCAAGGTCAATAACTTCATTCCGCTACGATGATAGAAGACGGCGCAGACCAGCCCCAGCAGGTAATGTCCGATGACCGCACCGACGGAGAAACCCATCACGGCGCCCAGGCCCTCTCCAAACGCCGGATGCATCAGTCCCCAATGCCGCCCGTAGATCGCGCAGACCATCTGTACCGCCGGATAGGCGACGTAAAACATTACGGTGGTCAGCTGCACGTAGTCGAACCGTTGATAAGAACGGAAGATGGCGAGGAACGTGACGTAGAAGGAAGGGAAGCTGGCAAACGTGTAAATCACCACCAGCCAGCTCAGATAAGCGGCCGCGCTGTGGGGAAGCAGCACCGCTCCGACCAGGCTCATGATCGCGAACGCAACCAGTCCAATACCGAGGTGAAACCAGATAAAGAATTGCACGTAGCTCATCGCGCGCGCCGGATCCTTAACGCGGTATTCGGCGAAATACTTCACGGTCGATTGGCTGGTGCCGAGATCGAGCAGCGGAACCAGAAACAGCAACACCTGCGCTACCGCGCCGCCCGCGCCGCGCGCTTCGAGCAACGGGTTGACGAAGGTGCGATCGAGCCAGAAGCTGACCACAAAATTGAATGGAATTATCAACGCGATGTTTAGCAAGTAGTTAAAAATAAAGCCGCTCAGCGGCCGATGAAATCCGATGATTTCCCAACCCGCGTTGCGGGGCTTAGGTACTTGGGCGTCGCCCGCGCGGGGAAGCGCCGCCGCACCGAGCGAGGAGGGCGCGAGGTTCGCCGGTCGCGGCCGATAGAAATGCTCGGCCGCATCGGGATGACGGATGCTGTATCTCCGAGCCGCGGTGAATCCCGCAATGAGTCCCGCGAACATCAGCGTGATCAGGACGCATAGAATTGCGGTGGTGCGCATGCCCGGGACGGGCGCGGCACTCCAATTGCCGTAGTGCACGGGGGTGATGCCAGCCGAGTTGCGCGTGACCCAGTACAATAGATAGTTGAAGAAAAAGAAGCGTTGGAAATCGTAGTTGCGCATCCCGCGCCCGCCCAGCAGCATCCGCCGGTAGCTGTGCTGGCCCGCTTCGAGGTTTCCCTCGCTGAGCCATACATTCAAAATGTAGACGGTGCCGCGGCCAACCTTGATTCGCGTCAGGATCGGGGTCCGGGGATGAACCGGATCTGACGAGGTAGTCGCGACCAGAACCATAGCGTCTGCCCCGACCGCGAGTAGGCTCCGTTCGTAGACGCGTACTGCCGTGTTCCAGCTAACCTGGGTTGCGAGCAAATCTGACTTCGGTCCGACGTAGGCGATGGTGGCGGCGATCTTCTCGCTGGCGGTGGCATGCCTCGGCCCCATCGGCACATCGACGACCCCGGTCTGCTCAACCGCGTCATGGGTCAGGGTCCGCACGGAAGCCGGATCGATATGCGGGCCCATGACGATGAGCAAACCCAGGCCTGAATCCACGCGCGCCTCGAGATCGTCAAGTGCGGCGCCGGGCGCGGGCAATTCGTCCTGGAAAATCGCCACCCGCGCATCGGCCAAGTGGTCAACGCGGCTGGTTGATGGATCGAGCGCGAGGCGACGGAACACCAGCTCCTCGGCGCCCTGATAGAAAACGGGAAAACGCTGCTCCGAAGCAGCTGCTGCGGACACCAGCAGAGCGAACGTGGCAATTGTAAAGGCGGAGGCCCAGCGAATTCGCATCAGCCGCACGTCTCCGGGACGTTTAACGCGCTGCCTAAAGTAGGTCCTGAGCGGGTGGAACGCTATAGACTGATTCCATGAACCCGAAGGCAGAATTGCGCCGCCTTTCGCCAAATGGTTGTGGATTGGCGATGATCACGACCCTGTCAACACGGCAGCACCCACCAAACCCTCACCGGAACGGAACAGGCATTTAGAGCAATGGCGAATCAACCTCAAATCCCCGCCCGGCCGGAAGCGAGCCTGGGCGAGTTCATGCTCACGCACAAGGGCGACCTGACGCTCGCGCTCTCGTTGGCTGTCTATCTGGCCAGCGGCGCGATGCTGACCTTCACGCGCTTCCATCGCTCCGCGGAAATCGCTGTATCGATAGCGGAAGCGGCGCTTATCGGAGGACTCTGCGATTACATCGCGCTCAAGATGATCTTCGAGCGGCGCTGGTATCTGCCCAACTCCGGCGTGTTGCCGCGCAATCGGCAAAAGCTGGTCGATGGCATCGCCAGTACCATCGAAAACGAGTGGCTCACGCCCCTGATGATCGGCCAGCGGCTCAGCGAGCTGAACCTGGTGAATCGCCTCGGGACGTACCTGGAAGAAGTGAAACTCAGCGACCTCCTGGGACAGGCCGGCCTTCGACGTCTCATCGCGCGCGTGATCGACTACCTAGAGTCAGATGAGCGCCGCGCGCAGCTCGAGACCGTGCTGCGCAAGGCGTTGCCGACAACCTTCTCGCGGATCTATGCGGTGATGCATCGGCTGGGCGCCCAGACGCTCACCGCGAGGATCGCAGCCAATCTCCGCAGTCGCCTCCCGGAGCTGCAAAACGATCCCGAGCTGGTGCACACCCTGGAGAACGCGATCCATGAATTCGGTGCACAGCTTCACGACCCGGAGAGCTATGCCTATCAGCTTGCTCGCCGGCTGATCGACGAGATCGTGCGGCGCGCCGTGGAGGCGAGCCGCGGGCAGATTTCGCACATGGTGCGGGAAAATCTCGCGCGGCTGTCGGATGAGCAGATCCGGTTTCAGATAGAATCCAAGACCCGCACCCACCTGGATTGGATTCGCGTCAACGGCGGAATCTTCGGCGCATTCTTTGGGCTGGTCTTCGCGCTGGCGCGGATCGTCATCGATCATGGGCCGCAAATCTTGGAGCGCTTGCACATTGGAATATGAAAAGCGGAATAACGACTTGACTTCTCTGTCCGAGGTGACAAGCGTGGGAAAGAAACCGGGAGGATTCCAGCGTGGCTCAACTTGCTTATTCAAGTGCTATTTCGATCGCGAAGAAAATCAAGGCGCGCAAGATCTCCAGCCGCGAAGCGCTCGACTATTTCCTGGCTCGGGTCGAGAAGCTCGACAAGCCTATCAACTCAGTAGTCACTATCGATGCCGATCGCGCGCGCAAGGAGGCCGATGAGGCTGACGCCGCGCTGGCACGCGGTGAGATACGCGGGCCGCTACATGGCGTGCCGATGACGATCAAGGACTCGTTCCAGACCAAGGGTATGCGAACGACGTCGGGCGCGCCGGAGCTGTCCGGCCTAATCCCTACAGAAGATGCGTGGCCGGTTGCGCGTCTACGCGAAGCCGGCGCCGTCATCTACGGAAAGACCAACCTCCCTATCTACGCCGGCGACTTGCAGAGTTACAACGAGGTTTTCGGGACCACCAACAATCCCCACGATGTATCGCGCACCCCGGGTGGCTCATCGGGGGGATCGGCGGCGGCCCTCGCCTGCGGATTCACGCCGCTGGAACTCGGTAGCGATATCGGCGGGTCGATTCGACTGCCGTCGCACATGTCGGGGATCGTTGGCCATAAGCCAAGTTACGGGATCGTACCAGCGCACGGTCAGATTCCCGGGCCGCCGGGAACCCTGACGCTCGCCGACCTCGCAGTCGCCGGACCGATGGCGCGTAGCATCGACGACCTCAAGCTTGGACTCGATATTATGGCGGGGCCGAATCGCTGGGAGCATCCGGCGTGGAAGCTTAAGCTGCCAGCGCCGCGCCGGGCGACGCTTAAAGAGTATCGCGTAGCCGCATGGCTCGATGATCCCACCTGCCGCGTGGAGCCTGAGTTGCGGGAATTGCTCGAGAAAGCCGCGCAGGCGCTCGCGGGAGCCGGCGCGACCGTGGATTACAATGCGCGTCCGGCCTTCACCCTGGAGAAAGTCGCCGATACCTTTGCCGCGCTGCTGCAGGCCGCGCTGGCGGGGGGAGTATCGTTCGAGAAAATCGAGGAGTACGCAGCTACCGAGGGCGATTCGGCCGCAGCCCGGACGCGCCGACTGCTCGCGATTCGCCATCGCCAATGGCTCAGCATCAACGAGCGGCGGCTCCAGATGCGCAGGCGATGGGAAGAATTCTTTGCGGATTGGGATGCGATCCTGCTTCCGGTGATGCCATGCCCTGCGATTGCGCACGATCATTCGGAACCGCAGGCGAGCAGGACCGCGATGGTAGGCGGCGAGCAGCGTCCCTACTGGGCGCTGACCACGTGGATGGCGCCCGCAGGAGCTTGCTACCTACCTGCGACGGTGATTCCGGTAGGGGTATTGCAGAGTGGGCTGCCGGTCGGAATTCAGATCGCCGGACCGTATCTGCATGACCGCACCACGCTGGACTTGGCCAAGCATCTATTTGCGCTGTTGGGCAACCGCTGTCCGAGGCCGCGCGGCTTCTCAGGGTGAAGGCGAGGGGTGCTTTTATCCGACCGGGAGAGGCCCGCGGAGTTATTTTCGTTCTGCGCGCCGAGCAACGACTTTGGCGCCGTCCCCGATGGGCGTCCGAATCCGACGATCTAAATTTGAATTTTCGAGAACTGGATAGTCGAGCTACCGGTATTCGTCGCCGCAGTCGCCGATCAACCTTGCGAGGTCGCGGGATTTTGCGCTGACGGCGTCGAGCTTTGCACGGTCGTCGGAATCGAGCTGGAATCCGAAAACGCGCGTAGTGTCGGCTATATGTTCGGCGACCCCAAGGCGTGTCCCGACAATCACGGCGGCCACTGCAGGACGATCTAGAATCGCGCGCACGGCAACGTTAGCAATGCTGACCCGATGGCGGTCGGCGACCTGCTTCACCGCGGCGAGTAACTCCTGAAACAGAGACCATCCGCCCCATGCTTCGATCATGTTGCGATACTTCTGAAGTGATGCGGTGTTCAGGTCGCTGCGGCGCGGCTCGGGCCGGGCCACAAATTGTTCCGACATCAAACCGCCGAGCAGGACCCCATAGGGGAGAAGCGTAATCCCGTGCTCGCCGGAGAACGCGGCCATTTTGTTTTCCGGTCTGCGATCCACCAGTGAGTACTGCACCTGGTTCGAGACGATCTTGATGCCGTGATCGGTGATGATACGCAGGTGCTCGGTGTCGAAATTGGTAAGGGCGAGGTGCAGAATTTTGTCTTCCTGTTGGAGATCGGCGAGATGCTTGAGCGCATCGAGGTAGGCCTCGTCGCCGTAGTCCCACCAGTGAAATTGCAATAGATCGAGCGACTTTACGCCCATCCGCGACAGCGACAGGTTAATCGCGTCCTCGACAACGCGGCGCGTCATCCTGCCGGGCCGCGGCACCCATTTGGTGAACGCCTGAATCTCGTTGAGCCGATCCGCACCGAAGCGGCCGGCGAATTGCTGGCGGAATGCTCCAATGAAGTCCTCGGCAGGTCCATAGTGATCGGCGACATCCCAAGTCGTGAACCCGCTCTCGTGGTAGGTGAACATCTCGGGAATGGCACGCGCTGGGTCGATGTTTCCATGCGCGCCTGAGACTTGCCACAAACCGTTCATCACACGGCAGATCGAGAGGTCGGGGGTGAATTGAAAGCGGCTCGATGCGGGTAGCGTCATGGCCATCTCCAGCTATCGTGCAAAATACCCCTTTGGCGCCATTCAGTGTTAGGCTCTAGCAAACCCAAAGCTGGAGAAGACCCGACCATGAAAATCGGCGTGCTGACGTTTCTGACCGACAAGTCCGGGAGTCCTGGAGCGATCGCACATGCGGCCGAGAACCTGGGCTTTGAATCATTCTATGTCGCGGAGCATCTCGCAGTGCCAACCGACTATACGACCCGCTACCCGCGCTCGCGCGATGGCAAGGTTCCCGATTTCTACGGCGCATTGATCGATCCGTTCGTCGCGCTCTCAATAGCTGCGCATACCACATCGCGCATCAAGCTCGGAACTGCAATCTGCCTGCTGCCCGAGCGCAACGTCATCGAGACCGCCAAGGTGACCGCATCGATCGATCACTATTCGAAGGGCCGGCTCATCTTGGGCGTTGGCGCCGGGTGGTTCCGAGAGGAGGCCCAACTGTTCGGAGTGGATTTCGCCCGTCGCTGGCAGCATTTGCGTGAAGCAGTGGAAGCGCTGCGCGTCCTCTGGAGTGGTGACGACGTAAGCTACACTGGTGAGATCGTCAAGTTTCCCTCGATCAAGGTAGGACCCAAACCCGTGCAGAAACCCGCGCCTCCGATCTGGCTCGGGGCGCACGACCCCAAGTACGCGCTCAAGCGCGTCGCCCGTTATGCGGATGGATGGTGCCCGGGCGGCCTCAGCGTTGAAAAGGCACGTGAATGCATTCCCCAGATCAAGGCGCTGGCCAGCGAATATGGCCGCGACCCCGAGAAGATCGAGTTTTCGGTTTTGCTGATGGGTGGCGATGGACCATCGGCGGACGTGATGAAGCAGTACGCCGAGGCGGGGGTGAGTCGACTGGTGGTCGCGGCGTCTGCGGTCGCGGAAGATGGAGTGAAAGTGGTGCAGGGACTCGGACCGATAGTGGAGAGCGCTGCGAAAGTCGGCTAGTGGCGCAGGGGCGAGGGGAGCAGGCATTTGTGTCGTCGCGGGCCGGGCGAGGCCCTCTGAGCTTGGCTCAGCTGGTGAAATACCCGGGAAAGAAACATGGGCAGTATCAGCGCGGTAGACGAGAAGCTTCGACGTAAGTTCTATGTTGACGATCCGGACGATCTTCGGCCTGGGGAAAAGCTGGTCTTCCTCCTGAGCTTGCACGGCGGTGGTTCGGTTGGCGCATGGCAGCGCGCGTACTTCCCGGCCTATCGTTACAAGGAAAAGTATCGACTGGTTATCGCGACACCGTCGTCCGCCACCAAAGAGCCAATGCGACGCTGGGTGGCGGAGGCGGATGATGCCCATCTGCGCAACATCGTCGATTACCTGTTCGAAAAATATGGGAAAGACACGATCGCAGCGTTCTGGCTGGTCGGGCATTCGCAGGGTGGCATGACCGCCAACCGACTGCTCGGCGACGATTTCTTTCGCAACCGGGTCGATGGTTGGTTGAGTCTGTCGGGCGGCAGAATCGGGCCAATCGAGTTACCTCCATCATTTTTCGTTCCGGTAGGACCCCTGCCGCGCCTGCCCGGGTTTCCGATCGGAACGGCGCGTCCCGGTAGTGCGGCCGTGCCGGATTGTGACATCTCTTTCATCTTTGCGACCGGCGAGCACGAGATGGTCGCGCTGCCCGAGACGTCTCCGTGGGCGGACAAGTATGAAGCCGGCCCACGCGTCAGGTTGCCCGACGTGATCGATGAAGAACCCGGCCTTATCTACGACACCTTGCGCGAGGGGAGATCGAATTCGGCTTGGGGTCTATTACCACGACCTGGCGTCGCCCAAGTCTATGCGTATCCAAACGCGCGTGGCGGTCGCGTGATCGCCGACGTAGTTCGTCTTGATAAGGGACATACCGAGGGGTTGGAGCCGCGGATCACGGAAGAACTGATCAGGATGATTGTCGCAGCGCCCGGCGGCAAGGCGCAACAATCAGATGAGGTACTGTTAACCCCCGCGTAACCGCGGCGGTTGCGGCGAAGCCTGCCGACGATCTAGCGTCGCCGGTTGATGAATTTTAGCTTAATCAATCGCGCGCTCGCCCGCAGCGTCGCCAGCGCGATCATGCTCGTCTGCGTCACCGAGTCGGCGGCCATGGCGAACTCCAGCTCGCCGAAGAGTCCGATTCATCACGTGATCCTGGTCGTAGGGGAGAATCACAGCTTTGATAATCTGTTCGGCGCGTACCAGCCGCTCAGGGGTCAGAGCGTAGACAATCTGCTGTCCAAGGGAATTATCAAGCCGGACGGGGCGCCCGGGCCTCACTTCGACAAGGCGGTCCAATGGAACGCGATTGACCACGACAAATATTCGATCACTCCGACCCGTACCGAACCGTACCCTCGATTGCCGCAACCGAATACCACCTTCGCTTTTGGGCAACCTCAGGGCGTACCCGATGCGCGATTTCCGGCCGACCTGCCCGATGGTCCATTTCAGCTCAGCAAGTACACCGCATATCAGCTCTCGTATACGGGCGATCCGGCGCATCGCTTCTTTCAGATGTGGCAGCAGTTCGACCAAGGCCGCAACGACCTGTTCGTGTGGGCCGCGGTCACGATCGGCTTCGGCAGCGACGCCAAACCCCCGCCCGCGCCGTTTACCGATCAAAGCACCCGCCAGGGTGCGGTCGCGATGGGTTTTTACAACATGAACCTGGGCGATGCACCGGTATTCAAGTTCATCGCGGATCACTACGCGATGAGCGACAACTTTCATCAGGCAATAATGGGCGGGACCGGCGCAAGCTTTATCTTCCTCGGCACTGGAGATCTCGCGTTCTACAGCGACGGGAACGGAAAACCGCTGACTCCACCCACCGAGCTAATCGAAGACCCCGACTCCTGGAGCCGATCGAACAACTGGTACAAGCGCGACGGGTTTCGCAGCGGCACCTATGTGAATTGCGCGGACCGATCGCAACCTGGGGTTGCGCCAATACTCGACTATCTGAAAACCCTGCATCGGCCGTCCAACTGCGCGACCGATCATTATTACCTGGTCAACAACTACGGGCCCCCGTACAATCCGGACGGCACGCTTGTTGACCGCAAGCAGCATCCCTACACCCTGCCGCCACAAACCCTCCCGAATATCGGCGAGGCACTGAGCAAGGCGGGTATCTCGTGGAAATACTATATCGGCGGCTTAAAGCCGGGCGGGGCCAATGATTCGTGGTGTTCGATCTGCAATCCGATGCAGTTCAGCCGCAACGTGATGACCACGGGGCTACGCGCTAATATCACCGGAGTCACGGATTTCTTTCATGATGCGGAGTCGGGCACACTGCCCGCCGTTTCCTTCGTTCGGCCCTACGAGCCTTACTCCGGGCATCCAGCCAACTCGTCGGTGGCTGCGTACGAATATTTTGTGCAGGCAGTTGCCAATGCGGTCATCAAACGGCCGCAGCTCTTCGCCGACACGGCGATTTTCGTAACCTTTGATGAAGGCGGAGGCTACTACGATTCCGGCTATATCCAGCCGCTCGATTTCTTTGGCGACGGTACCCGCATGCCGATGATAGTCATTTCACCATACGTGGAGCCGGGAGCGATCGACCACACTTACGCGGACCAGGCATCGTTTCTTAAATTTATCGAGTGGAACTGGGGTCTCGCCCCGTTATCGTCGCGTAGCCGCGACCATCTGCCCAATCCCATAGCCTCAACCCAGAATTCGTACGTGCCGAGCAATGGCCCGGCGATCGGAGATTTGCAAAGCATCTTCGATTTTTCTCATCGGCGTAGTGATCCTCCACTGGTCCTGCCCGGAGGAATTTAGATGACGGCGGGGACGCTTCACTAAGATTCAGCCGCCAGCGTGGCGCTGCGATTGCTGGCCGCCGATGATATGCGGCTCGCGGAATTTTCCTTCGCGATGCTCGACCAACACGATTCCGCAGTTCGGCGGCACGTGCGCATCCTCCCACCGACCAGTTATATATGCCCACATTGCGACCATCACACCGCCGTGGCTCACTACGACCACATCGTCATCGGCGAAACGTGCGACCAGTTCATGGAGAATAGGTCCGACCCTATCGCGGACGTGTTCGTAGGATTCACCACCGGGCGGGACCCAGGTCCACGGCCGCGTATGATCGTAGCCTTGGGCCTCGAAAATCGATTCGTAAGGCTTGCCCGCGAAGTCGCCGGTTTCCCGCTCATGCAAGCCCTCGCGAACCTCAAACGGCAGCTTCAGCTCTTCGGCGATGATAGCTCCAGTGTCGCGCGCGCGAAGATACGGACTCGCCACCACTACGCGCGGATTTGAAATCGCGAGAATGGCGGATGCCACCTCGCGTGCCTGTTTGCGGCCCAATTCGGTGAGCGGTAGCGTCATCGGGGTGGTGGTAAAGATCCGCGTGACGTTTCCTGCGCTCTCGCCGTGTCGCACCAGTACCAATCTGCCCATGCTGTCGCTCTTTTCACCCACGCGGGCGCTTGGCGGTATTTTGCCCACAAGCAAAGATTGACGCCACGTCAGTCCGACCCTTAGGTCTGACGGTTTTCGCGGGCAAGTATCTTTTGGCGCCGCCAGTCCGTCGAGTTTATGACGACGTGATCAGGAGGGATCGTGTGACTGAAAACGATTTTCCCAAGCAAATTCGCGATGAGGCCCGCGCCGCGTGGCATAGCTATATCGACTTCTTCGTGCCCTTTCGACCCGAATTGTTTCGCTATTGCAGGCGGCTGACTGGCGATGTTTGGGATGCGGAGGACTTGGTGCAAGAAGCTATGCTGAATGGGTTCGGTGTGTTGGGACGGGTCAATTCAGTCGCCAATCCGCGCGGATACCTGGTTCGGATCGCAACCAATCTATGGCTCGATGCTGTTCGGCGGCGCGAGGCGGCCGACCGCGCCGCCGAACGGGAGCGCAACGAGCAAGTCACTAACCAACCCAAAGCCGATCCCGCCGAGGTGCGCGAGGCCGCCGCCACGCTGATGCATGTGCTCGGGCCCCAGGAACGCGCGGCCTTCCTTCTCAAAGACGTGTTCGACATGAGCCTCGAACAGATTGCCGAGGTGCTCGCGACCTCGGTCGGAGCGGTGAAGACGGCACTGCATCGTGGCCGCAGTCGGCTCGATGCGACACCCCGGACGGCAGCTCGCCGACCGGCGCCGTCGGCGAGGCTGGTCGCTCGCTTTGTTGAGCGCCTCAACGCGGCCGACCTGCAGGGGCTCCTGGCCCTGATGCTCGATAGCGCGACGATCGACATGGTTGGCAATCTACTTGAGGTTGGCCGCAAACAGTTCGAGGCCAAGGGCAGTTGGCTCTGGCAGGCCGTGAACGTCCATCCGGACATGCCGCCCGAGTTGCGCCCACCCAAGTTCCTCAACGAGCGGATAATTCTTCATGGGGAACCAATGATGCTCGGTTTTATCGTGCATGGAAACGCAAAGATCCTGATGGCCATCGCACGCTTCGAGGAGATGGACGGGCAAATCGCGCGCATCCGCTCTTACAACTTCAATCCCGAAGTTCTCCAGGAGATTGGTGGTGAACTCGGCGACCCGGTGGGCCAGGTACCGTATCGCTTTCCGACGCCAGCGCCAGCATAGACTGGAGCGATCCGAGAAATCGGTGACAGTCCATCGCGAAATGGCCGAGGCCCCTACCAGCGCGCGCCGAAATCTGGTGCAGGAGCCGCTGGGCCTTCGCGCTGACGAAGCTCGGGCGGCGGCAGCTGCGGGTCCGGCAATCAAAGAGACCGGAACACCCGCGGTCGATTCGACTGTACA